>JBGSHQ010000277.1:0-3564 GCA_041752095.1 Bdellovibrionia bacterium | reverse complement strand
GGGTGTACTGATTGGGATTGTTCTCGTTTTTCGTGATTCTTCTGAGAAACGAAATAACGAGGCAAAACTTGCATTCGAAAAACATCAACTCGAAACTATATTTAGTGAATCTCCAGCTGCAATGAGTCTTTGGACTGGAATCGATCTTGTTTTCGCCAAGGTTAATCCACAATTTCAAGCGATCTTTCCAAATCGGCAGTTGCTTGGAAAACCTTTTCTGGTCGCATGTCCTGAATTTAAAGATCAGGAGTTTTCTGAAACTTTAAAAAAGGTGTTTGTTACTGGAGAGCCTTTCGTTGGAAAAGAAGTGCTAGCTCGACATCCCCGAATAGAAGGTGGACCGAACTTAGACTTCTATTACGATTTTACTTACATGCGGGTGAATGATGTTCAAGGTAAACCTTATGGTGTTTACGATCATGCAATCGATGTAACTGATAAAGTCGAATCGAAACTAAAATTGGTTAAAGCGCTTCATAACCGCGATGAACTCTTATCGGTCTGTAGTCACGAATTAAGGACACCCGTGACCAGTATGAAGCTCTCCACGCAAATGTTTCGCCGAGGGCTCGAAAAGGGTGATTCAAAATCGATCTCGATGGACCGGGTAGTGCGAATGGTCGAGCAAGCGGATCGCCAACTCGATAAGCTTGCTCGTTTAATTGAAGAAATGTTAGATTTTTCTCGAATTAGTGGAGGAAGGCTTCAAATCAATCCTGAAGTCTTTGACTTAGTTGAGCTGACCTCTGAAACAATAGATCGCATCAGACCCCAATTCGAAACGAATGGAGTTACTTTAGATTTTGAAAAGGTAATTTCTTTCATCGGTAAATGGGATCGTTTTCGCCTGGATCAAGTGATCACAAATCTCCTTTCAAATGCGCTTAAGTATGGGAGTGGAAATCCAGTTCAAGTTACGATCTCTCAGGGTGAAAAGAGCGTTCTTCTCGCTGTTCAAGATCAAGGTCTAGGAATACCGAGTGACGCTCAGGAACGAATCTTTAAGCCGTATGAAAGAGCCATCTCTGTAAACAGTATCAGCGGCCTAGGGTTAGGACTCTATATCTCCCATCAGATCATCGAAGCCCACGGTGGAAAAATTTGGGTTAATAGTGAGCTAGACGTAGGCTCTACCTTCACCGTTTCACTTCCGCTCCTGTAAGTGGAATATTTCCCCTTTTAGGGTGGTCTACTCCTTGCTTGGATTAAATTAGAATCGAAGTTTAAAGGAGTCTATTATGCATCCTGCCAGTAACGATTTTTATATTAATGAAATTATATTGAGGGATACTCAGTTTCTTAGTCCAAGATACAATCATACGCATAGCTTCGAAAAACTTCTGCGCGGAGAAAAAGCCGCAATAGAAGCCTATGCTCAGGTGATCGATCAGTTTCGAGGTAATCATCCGAGAATTATCGAGCTCTTAAATTCGATTTCTTACGATCATGAAGACACGGTTTTTAAACTCACCCAGCTCCTTCGTAACGAGGGTGTCGAGCCTACGAATGAGTCAAGCGCTTGGAATAGTATAGTTCACGGGTTTGTGGCGTCCGCTACTCTATTTGGAAACTCTGGAGCGATTAGGGCTCTACGAAAGGGCGAGGAAATGGGTCTTGCCCAGTATGAGACCGCTCTCGAATTAAGTGAAAATTCCGCGATTCGAAATTATATTTGGTTATGTTCAATTCCGATTCAGGAACGCCATATTAATCGGCTCTCAACTTTACTCTATCTTCAATCCGTCAATCACGATTTATTATAAAGGAGTGATATTGATCTTAAACGGAGAATAAAGTGAACGATTCTGAAGACCGACTTGGCTTATCTGAACTCATCCATCCTAGAACACTTCCTGAATTTATGAGCGCCTACCAAAAAGGCGAGCCTTTTTTAGTCGATCACGGTGTGAGTGAACTCGAATCCCTTCGGTCACTCCCATTTTTAGAATCACTCAATTCACTTCTCCAGTCATGGACTTTTCCTGTCCAGGCTCATCTCCCGGACCTTCGAGACGAGGTGAGTTCGGTCGATATTTCAACCGAAGAGGCGCCCGAATATTTCAAGAAGGGAATGGGCCTCCTCTTTAATGATGTGGACCGTATTTCTCCGCATCTCGGAGAATGGTTAGAGAAGATTCGAAGTGATCTTGGGATTTCGAACCTCAGTTATAAAAGGTGCCTCGTCTACGCAACTCCGGATGGAAAGGGGACGGCTCCCCACTTCGATCAGAATATAAATTTCGTTCTTCAGATTCATGGAACGAAGGTGTGGACGATGGCGCCGAATGCGCATGTGGCGAATCCACTGACGAGACATACGATGGGTCAGGAGCCGGATGTCGAGCTTGCGACTTATGCCCATTCTTCGTTTCCTATGGAAATGCCGAAATCCGCTAGAAATTATACCCTAAAACCCGGCACCCTTTTATACGTCCCCCGGGGCTACTGGCATTCGACCGAAGCAGCGGGGGATGCTCTGGCCTTAAACTTTACCTTCACGGCTCCTAGCTGGTTAGATTTATTCACGGCCGCACTTCGGAGTCGTTTAGCCCTCTCAGAGGACTGGAGGGCGACGGCTGAGGGATTATCTGATCCGAAGGCGTTTAATCTACTGCTTGAAGAGCTCGTAGGGGATCTTCCGAACTGGAAATCAGATGACATACTCGGGGTGACTGAGTATAGGTAGGGCCATGAAGGGCAACGGACTCAGTTCTACGACCAGAACACTCATTAAAAAGGCGAATCGCCAGTCGAATTTTGCCTCCCAGAAGGTGAGTTATCTTGCTGCTAAAGAGAAGCAAAAGTCGCTACTCATGCAAGCCGAGAAGGCCCAAAAAGATCGTCAAGCACGCGAACAAAAGTGGTTAGCTGCGACCGAAGTGAGCGAAAGTCAGTCGAATCCGATTTAATTCTCATCAAGATTCCGGAGATGCGTTTCCGGAAGATAAATCGCACCGATGATAAAAGTGAGTAGTGCAATCCCGATTGGATAAAAGATGCCTGCATGCAAATCTCCGGTTCTGGAGACAGCCCAGGTCCCAATAAGCGGCACCATTCCACCGAAGACACCGTTACCGATATGGTAGGGGAGAGACATCGAGGTGTAGCGGATGCGTGTAGGAAAAAGTTCAACGAGAAATGCAGCGATCGGTCCATAGACCATTGTTACGAAAAAAACCTGGATCCAAACGAGGAGTGTGAGCATTGCGACGTTAGGAGCCGGTGAACCCAGTTCGGGTTGGGCGGGATTAAAACCGGATGCGGAAAGCATCAGTGAATAAATCGGATAATAGGCGAGTGATGCGAGAAGGAGTCCAGTGAGAATGATTTTCTTTCGGCCCAGAGTATCTGAGAGCCATCCGAATAAAATGAAGAACGGAGTGCCGAGTAGCAGAGCAACTGCGATGATCTGGTTTGCGACAACGAAATTTACTTTTAAAACCGTCTGTAGATAATAAAGAGCATAAAACTGGCCAGTGTACCAGACGACGCCTTGGCCGGCGGTTGCACCGATGAGCGCGAGGATGACCCATTTCCGATTTTCAGGTACGAGGAAGCTATCGC
>JBGSHQ010000276.1:0-6870 GCA_041752095.1 Bdellovibrionia bacterium | reverse complement strand
GGAGACCGAGAGCGAAGCGCTCATCCTCGAGTGCACGCTGATTAAAAAGCATAAGCCTAAGTTTAATATCCGAATGAAGGACGACAAGGCGTATCCGTATCTCCGGATTCCAAGCGGAGTCGATTTTCCCCGCATCGAGTGGACGAGAAAAGTTCGACGCGATGGTGCGCGGTATTTTGGGCCTTTTCCTTCAAGCTATAGTGCGAAGAGTATTCTCCGACTCCTGGTCGAACTTTTTAAGTTGCGTGACTGCTCAGATAATACGTTCAGGCATCGTTCTCGGCCTTGCATTCTCTATCAAATGGAGAAATGCACAGCACCGTGCGTGGGTCTGATTTCGAAGGAAGAGTACGGCGAGCAAATTCGTGATGCGATTTTAATTCTCGAAGGAAAAAGTGATCGACTTAAGCTTCAGTTAGAGAAGGGTATGAAAGAAGCTTCCGCGAACGAAGAGTACGAGAACGCAGCTTTTTACCGCGACCAACTCGAGCATCTCTCCCTCGTGACAGCGACCCAGTCAGTGGATGATGCGGGGGCCGAAAGAAACCGTGATGTGGTTGCAGTCTCGCGCATGGGTGTCGATGGCCAGGCTGTCGTCCTCCAGATTCGTGGAGGCAAGATGGTTTCGGTTCGTCATCTGTCGCTTCAGAACTCGGACGAAGCGATGACGGATTCGGAAGTCCTTTTCGAGTTTGTTTCACAGTATTATCTCCAGCTTCGCGCTGAGCAGGCTACTGCGAGCGAAGATACTGAGGGGACGGTACTACCGCCTGGGACTGCTTTTGCTCCGACGGAAGTTCTTTTACCTTCGGCGCCAGATGATGTGGATTTACTCGAGCGGACGATCGGGGTTCGAATTCGAGTGCCGGAGAGTGAGCTTGAGAAGCAACTCGTGAATGTGGCTCATACGAACGCACGTCATTCACTTGAGCAGGCGCAGAAGAGCGCAAAGGGACACGGAATCGGGGCTCTCGAAGAGATTCAGGATAAGCTTCACCTGACGAAGCTCCCGACTCGAATTGAATGTTACGATAACTCGAATATCGGAGGCGAAGACGCAGTCGCTTCTCGAGTGGTTTTCATCGACGGAGCTCCGGATAAAAATCTTTACCGCAGGTATAAAATTAAAACGGTCGAGGGCGCGAATGATTTTGCGACGATGAAGGAAGTGCTCAGTCGTCGTTTTTCGGGAAGTGCGGCTGCGAAGGGCGAAGATATGCCCGATCTCGTGGTCGTCGATGGAGGCAAAGGCCAGCTCGCACAAGCGGTTGCGATTTTAGAGGAGCTCTCCATTCAGGGGGTCGAGGTCGTGGGGCTTGCGAAAGCTCGAACGGAAAGTGATTTTCAGTCGAAGGAAGTGACATCGAGTCTGGAGCGAATTTTTATTCCGGGCCGGAAAAATCCTGTGCCTCTTTTACCTCATACAGCTGCGTATAAATTACTCACCCATATCCGAGATGAAGCGCATCGATTTGCGATTACGTATCATCGAAAGCTTCGGGATAAGCGGTCGATGAAGACGGGGGAGTAATAGTCTTTTTGTCTCATTTTATAGTGCGTGTTTATCGCGTGAAGCTAGAAATTTTCGCACTGCTTCGTTCTGCGCAGAACGAAGCAGTGCATATGAATTTTAAACATTCACTATTGAGTTTGCACGGTGAGCGAGTGATCAGGGTCATACGTCCATCTTCGCGAGTCCGATAATCCGTTTTCGCGGATGATCCGTCAGCTCAGGGAGTAGTCTCTGTGTTAATGAGCTGCGCGCATGTCAGAGGACAGCATCTCGTGCTATCACAGCCAGATTTAGTGGGAATTTGAAGACCAATTCAAACCAGCCCAATAAATTTTATCGGCGTCGTACAGATATCCGTCCTTAATATAAAACTCAGGCGAAAGGGGGGTTAGTCGGCCCCCGATTTTGTGATGGCGCGATACAATTGATTTGCAAGGTGGGATCTTCGAATCCGTTAACATCCATAGTTCGGGAACGTAAATTGGATATACCGGATCAAGATGCCGAATGGTCTTTTGCACATCGCATTTTCGGTAAGTATCGAAAGAAGGAGCAGTTCGAGTCGAAGTACTACTAATCTCTAGCCAACCATCAATACGCGTCTTAATGGCACCCCACTCGGATAGTGGATCGTGGGAACTGAATTCGATAATGCCATCCAATTTACTATTTAGGACATCATCGTTCGACGCATTTTTAAAATTATAATCCGACACATTGCGAATAAACACGCCATCAGCGTTCAAGCCGAGGATGGACCAAAAAAATTTCTCCTTCTTATGTTCGATCACTACTTTAGGGCTGTAGCCGCCAAGATCGTCTACAACGATATATTCAATGTCTATCTGAAATTGATCAGCACAATCTAATCCTGAGTGTCCCGTAGAATACTTTCCGCTAGATTTACATTTCTCCCAAGCTTTAGAGAGGATTGTTTCTGAAACCGAAGCGCCAGCTATGGGGGTTATTTCGGAGGGAAGACTTAGCCTGTAGTAGGTTCTTAAGAACGTGGACTCATTTTTTTGAGCTCCGATCGCGAATAAAGGCAGCACTGCAACAGAACAAAGAAAAAACCTCTGAAGATGGCCTATCATCCGAAAATACCTCTGCATGCACGTTGCCACACGAATCAATGAATGGAAAGTGGGCCAGTCGAGACGTCATTTGATCGAATGCTCGTCCATCCAATGTATCCAAAGCATCACACTCTTTTAAACGTATCGCTTTAAATTCCTCACCAACCTGAGAACCCCATTGATGGCGAAGCGTCGTGTCAGAACCAGGGTAAAGCCGATACGCGGTTTGTAGGGTTTTTCCCGACATTGGTTCACTCGAAGATTTCCATTTCGGCGGTTTATTGTAATCCCCGAATTTAGATCCTTACCAGCAGCCATTCATATCCTGGGCTTACCGATGTCGGGAAAAACCCGACAAAATAGTAATTAAATATATAATATTATTAGATAAAATATTTTTAGTAGGTATATCTATTATTTTTGATAGTTAAAACTATCAAATTTATATATACTCTAATAATGTTGGTCCGACCTTATGAAATCACTCTAGGAGAAAGGCTGAAGGAGGCTGCACCCCTCATCCAAGTCCTCATCGGACCCAGGCAGGTGGGAAAGACGACTGCTGTTTTAAACTTACAAAAACAGTGGGGTGAAAAGAAGTTTCTCTACTTTGCTGCCGACGAGAGTCTGGTTCATTCCGCGGAATGGTTGAGGGAAAAATGGAGTGCGGCAAAGCAATCAGGACCAGGAACTATTCTTGCCATCGACGAGATCCAAAAAATCGAAAATTGGTCCGAAGTCATTAAGGGTCTTTATGATCGAGAAGTCGCTCACCAAAAACCGGCTGATCGCTTAAAAGTTGTTTTACTCGGATCGAGTTCACTCGAAGTCCAAAAGGGATTAAAAGAAAGTTTAACTGGACGGTTCGAACTCTTGCGAGCTTATCACTGGGATGCATGCGAATCTCAGGAGACGTTCGGTCTTGATCTGGGTCGTTTTCTTTCGTACGGGGGATATCCCGCATCCTATCAATTCATCGAAGATTATCCCCGGTGGTATACTTATGTGAAAGAGTCCATCGTCGAAACGGTCATTGGAAAAGATCTCTTAAGTATACGGAGCGTTCGTAATCCAGTCCTTTTTCGCCATGTGTTTGAACTTCTTTGTCGTTATCCCGCCCAAGAAATTAGCTACACAAAACTTCTGGGACAACTCCAAGAAAAGGGAAATGTTGAAATCGTAAAACATTACCTCTCTCTTTATGAAGGTGCATTTCTTTTCCGCGCTCTTGAAAAATATTCTACGAATCCGCTAAAGAAAAAGTCTTCAAGCCCAAAAATTCTTCCTCTCTGCCCAGCGTTTTATGCGATGACGATCGGCCCAGATGCGTCGACGAACCCAATTGAAAGAGGGAGACTTTTAGAACTTTCTGTCGGCTCGATACTCGATCGACTCCCTGGCGAGCTTTATTATTGGCGCGAAGGAGTCAATGAAGTTGATTTTGTTTACGTCTTTGGAAAAGCTGTTTATGGAATCGAAGTTAAGTCAGGCAAACGGCGTGGAATGCGCGGACTGGAAACGTTTCGATCGCGGTTCAGCGGAGCAAAGACGGTGATGATCCACGAAGAAAATTTTCTAGATTTTACTCGTTCGCCAGAAAATTTTTTAAAAAAAGCAGCGATTTAGATCTGATTTTCGTTACACTCAATGATCGTCGAGGGTTTATTCCGTGCCTTCAATTTCCTTAGCAAGTGCCAGGATTGTTTTTGGGATTTTAGAAAAATCGTCGCGGGTTTTTTCCGTCCAATTCTTTTTATAACGAAGCAGCCGGTAAGTGCAAAGTGCTCGAATCGGGTTGAGGGCGTCTTTTTTTAAAGCACAAGAGGCATAAAAGGGCAGGGATTCAGGAATGAGAGTTGGATTCCCCGCGAGGTGTTCTGCAAGAGCCCCTAGTTTTCGACTCGATTCAATAATTTCTTTGGGTGTATGGTGGACTTCTTCTGTAGTTTTATTTTTCATCATCTCGAAGGTCGGTATGGAGAGTTCAGCTTCTGAGATTAAAACTCTCGTTTTTTTTTCGATTTTAGATCTTAAAACAAGAATGTCTTCATCTGAAGACGTAAGACTCTGAGATAAAGCAGAAATGGATTCAGGCTTTGAGTTACCTTCAAAGTTATTTTTCTCTCGATAATACTGGCCATCTAAAATCAAAAGACCAATCGTTAATAAAATAAGGCCGATCCCAAAAATTTTTTTTTTCATTTAGAATTTTTCCGGATCAGTATTGAGGTTTTTTGTAACAATTTTTTCACCCTCGGATTCAATAAGTTGGTCCATTTTTATTTTTAGAGCACTACATTCAGCGGTTGTTTTCCCTTCGAGATCGCAGAGAGCGACTTCGTATTTAAGCATTCGCGTCTCAGAGGTGTTGGGGAGGATGTCGTAGGTAAGGATAACGCGATCTGCACTGTCGAGAATATCAGCACGGAGTATTTCTTTTTCTGCTTCAGTGCATTCCACACAGGATCTGACCATCAGCTTCATGGCTGTTTTTTCAGTGGTGTAGGGTCCGTTTCGATTTTTGTCGCAAGCCGGTTTTCCCTGGTAGGCATGACGTGGAGGACAGGATGAATGTTTAAAGCTTAACGAACTTCCATTCCCATCACTATGTCGGGATTCGTGAAATAGAACTGAAAGACGCGAAATCGCGTTTGCTGGAGTGTTTTGAATTCTTTTGGTGATTCTAAACCCCTCATAAAATAAACCCTCTCCCACTTGAATGATTCCAATCCGAGGAGAGTTAACGACTTTTTCTTTATCTTCATCCAGTTTAATTTTAAGAGCCAATTTTTGCATTTTTCCATGAATGTAAAATGCTGCTCCTACATTTATCATCACCGTTTTAGGTTCACCGTCTTTCAGTTGGATAGAATTTATTGATTGCGTGGCTGTTGGATAAAGATTCGCATAAGATTGGGGCCAAGAATCGACAATCGCGTTATCAAAATCCCATGTTTCAGGGACGATAAATTTAGATCTTTCGTTTAGCCACTGAAGAAGTGTTAGCCCGGAGACATCGCCCGTGATTCCATAGAGCGTTGAAGTTTCTTCTGCGTAAACGTCTTGTTGGAATTTTGAATTTTTTAAATAATTTAAATCATAGATAAAAGAGGTTTTTTGGTTTGCAGGTAAAGCCGAGTGATACTCAATGGCGTGTGATATCGACATGCTAAAAAAATTTAGAATGAGTGTGACTTCTAAGAGGCGAGATTTCATTTTCGTTTATTCCTACTGCGTTTTAAGTTCGTTTTTCAAATTTTTTTCAATCCAAGTCATTAGATCTGTACGGATTCCAGTGTAGATTGAAGTAATCGGTACACCATTTATGAGTTTTTTTCCGCCGTCAGGTAGTGTGGAAGCGATACCGAGGATTCGTTTTTTTCCTGTATTCGTTTTAAGAAATGCAGGACCGCCCTGATCGCCGTACGAAATTCCAGAAGTCGGGCCTTCAGTTGTAAAGAGGGTGTAGGTCGATTCGAGTGCACGGGTTTCAGCCCACCTTTTTTTACCGGTGGTTGAATCTTCATGGATCGTGCGTGTTCCGCCAAAACCAACAACGATTAGCCCATCTTTGAAGGCTGAATCTAAATCTGTGGGGTTTTCCAGTGATGCGAGTTCGGCTGGAGTCACTCCAGTCGGTGAGTCTTTTAGAGTGATTAGGCCTACATCAAAAGTAGCGCGTTCAAGTTCACCTCGATCATCAGAGTAATTCGGGTGACGAAGGATGGATATTGCTCTCAGTTTGTTTGAAATTTTTAGGAGGTCGGGTGAACCCGGTTCTGGAAGGCAGTGTGCGGAAGTGAGAAGGGTCTTCGGAGCGATGAGAGTTGCTGTGCAGAACCCCTCGGGCGAGGTAAAAGAGAAAACCTCGGTGTACTCGTTTGGCTGAGCTTCACTGCCTTGAATGATCGCCGAATGTGCTGACGTCATGAACGTAAACAGGAGTGTGAAAATATAAAAATGGGATGCCACTTTTTTCATTTAGAGTGTCATTTCCCAAGCTGGATTTTTATCAAGCTGACTGCAGCTGACATTCATCATGAGGTAGGAGAGATCGAACTGTGGAATGATCGATCCAGATCTACCGGTAGAGCGAATGCCGACACCGTATTTATTTTTAGCGAGGATTCCGTTCACTCCTATTCCCCAGCCTAACCCTGCTTTTACGCCTTTATAGCGGCCACAAATTTCTTTTAGTTTTTTTCCACTCGAGTAATCGACGTCCATTTCGAAATCTTCTACATAAACAGCTGCCACAGTGTATCCAATACTCTTCACATC
>JBGSHQ010000275.1:0-2776 GCA_041752095.1 Bdellovibrionia bacterium | reverse complement strand
GACAATGGATTTTATGGACGACGAAACTAACTTCTCGCGTGGAACCCTGGATCAGATTTTAAAAGAAGTCACGAAACGTAAAGACGAACTTATCGAAGAATGGAAAAGGTACCATGAAAAAGATTAAGACAGGAAAAGTGGAAATCGGCGAGGACGAGTTCAATCCAAAAAAAGGGAAGTTCCGCGTGAACATGTTCGTCGATTTGGATATAGTCGATGAGATCAGGAAGCGCGCAGATTCAGAACACATGCCCTATCAAACCTGGATTAACCGAAAACTCCGCGAAATCATCGACGGCCGAACGGGTATTTCTTTTACTGAAGAAGACATCGCCAGGATGATTGATGAACGCTTAGAGGAACGAGTGAATAAAAAGGCACTTAAGAGGGCATAACTTATCTGGCCCGGGTGGTCCTTGATTTCGAGGTCTATTTTTAAATCTGAAAGGAGCTCAGGTTTTGTGTGACCCATACTCTACTTTCCATTACGACAATGTTTGTCTAAAAACGCGAACGCATCTTCGGCCCAAATCGTACTGCCGAGATAAGCGAAGCTATGGCCTTCTTTTTTAGATTTTCCGAAACGTGGGTAAAACTTTAACTGATAAATTTTTCCAGCGTCTTTCATGGCGTCCGATAGAACCTGGCTAGGCGAGAGGTCAAAATCATTCTCAGCCTGAAAGAAGAAGATCGGCGCTTTTGAATTGCGTACCGCATTCAGCATAATATCTCTAATTTCAGGAGCATCTTTCCAGCTTTGTGCTGCACCAGAAGCATTTATGGCGGCACAGTACGAGCCTGTTGAAGCGCCAAGCACAGTTTCAATTCCACCGAAAGAATTGCCAGCTGCAGCGATTTGATGCGCGCTCACGAAATTCGCCTTCTTCAACCACGCCAGTCCCGAGAGTTGGTCTTCGAGATGATCTGTTGTTAATAATCGCTTTAGGTTCGCAGACGCTGCCTTCGAACCGCCTTTCTTTTCTGCGGCACTTACCTCGTCCATAATGTAGGGACCTGCCGCCGCACTCAGACCTTGCCCTCTTCGATAGGGCATAAAAAATACCCATCCACGACTTGCATACAAAGGACCCAGGATGTCGCTCGCTTGGCCATTCAGCATTCCTGGGGCACTGCCATGATTATATAGAACTGCTGGAAAGGGACCCTTTCCGACTGGGTGGTAGATGACCCCTTGGAGAGTGAGTTTCCCACTCGGGAAAGAAACGGTTACTGGCTTGAACGGACTGTTGTTAGCTTGGGTCAGTTGAGTTGACGAAAAGAGTAGAATTAGAGCCAATAAGAATAGGATAGATTTTGAAGTCATTTTAAATAGATCAGAGGATAACTTTCAGGGTTATCTAAAGAATCGAGATCTAAATCCACATCAAGATCTACCCATCTTAAATGGGTACCATGTGATAACTTTACGTTTTGGATTTGGGAAACCGTTGCATTTTTAAACCAAGGAAACTGATCATAGGTTAAAAAAAACTCTCGATTGTTTACTAATAGCCAAATACCATTTTTAGAAATATTTAAAACTTCAAGACTTGAAGTGCTTTTTCCAAGCTTTTGCGATTTCATACTCCTTTCAGTATCTGTTATTTTTAAAAGCTACGTCCAGAAAAACAAAAAGGGGCCCTGCCTAAGCAGAACCCCTTATTTATTCTTGAATTAAAATGGCGGGAGCGAAGGGACTCGAACCCTCGACCTTCGCCGTGACAGGGCGACGTTGTAACCAACTCAACTACGCCCCCGCAGTCTCGTTTCAAGAGAGACTAATAACTAAGGGAACCCCCCAGGAATGTCAAACCGATTTTCCCGGATATTCGAAAATCCCAAAGAAATTTTCTGGTCTATTGTTAATTATATCAATAACTTACGCCACACTGGACCCAGCCACACTCAACCCACTCTTTTGAAAAAAGGATATTTCTCGCTTTCGCATTCGGGTGCGGGCTTGTTAGGTTCCTAAAAAAACACCTATTCATCGAACTATTCACCCAAGCGGAAAGAAGACTGCCATGGCTAAAGAATTTATCGGATTTTTAAAACAGTACGGAGTTATTGGACTCGCGATCGCCGTCATCATCGGCGGGAAATTAAATGAATTCATTTCAAGCCTCGTAAACGATCTCCTCATGCCGCTGATTTTCCAACCCGCACTTCGCGCTGCTAACGTGGATGACATCCGCAAGCTGAGCGCAAACGGAATCCTCTACGGAAAAGTAGTTGGATCGGCGATCGACTTTCTCATCGTCGCGTTCGTGGTTTTCATGATCGCAAAATTTATTCTACGCGAAGAAACCGTCGCGAAAAAGTAACAACCTTGGCCTAGGCCCAGGTTATACGTCGTCGCTTCCGCCGCGCGCCCACTCACCCGTAATTTTAGCGGTGAGGTAAGCTTTCATAAACCCTTCGAGATCACCATCAAGGGTTTTATCGGCTGAGCCCACTTGGAAACCGGTGCGGTGATCCTTCACCATTTTATAGGGATGGAGGACGTACGATCGTATCTGATTTCCCCACGAAATATCGCGTTTTGAATCTTCAACCGACTGTTGTTTTTTTCGTTCTTCTTCCATGTGCCGCTCATAGAGCCTGGAACGAAGCACTTTCATCGCGAGGTCTTTATTCTTTATCTGTGAACGTTCTTGCTGACAGGTGACGACCGTATTCGTCGGAATGTGCGTAATACGAACGGCAGAATCCGTCGTGTTCACGCCCTGCCCCCCCTTACCACCCGAGCGGTATACGTCGATGCGAAGATCAGCAG
>JBGSHQ010000274.1:0-4934 GCA_041752095.1 Bdellovibrionia bacterium | reverse complement strand
GTACATGTTCCAAACTGAAACGAAAATGAATTTTTCACCGAGCGTTAGCACAGGAATGGCTAGGAAAGGGATTAAGAGGAATACCCCATTCCGGATAAAATTCGAGGGACCTAGGATTCTCAGTATTATAATATGGATACCGATGAAGGCTAAGAACGTAAAAAGCAGGGCACCTAAATCGATCATGATTTTTTACCTCCACTTACTTCACCTTTACCCAGATAGTTTAAATTCCAAACCTTAAGGATCCACTGGTTTAATACGGCAGTGAACCGACCAAAAGAAGTCAGAGTTAGCCGCCCATCTTCCTCTCGAAGCGCATCCGACTGGATTAAGACTTCGATCCGCTCACTTTTTACGTAATCGAGACCCTTACCGTATTCGTAGTCAGCATGAATTTTAGAGTGGGTTGCTCGGCCCTGGTTCTGTAGGAGCGCGACTAAAATCCCGATCGAAAAGCCTCGAAAGATCGTCGCAAAAATATGAGTAAAAAAAGAATACTGTAGCGCAAAGTAAATATTAAACCCAAGAATGGCGTCTTCCCAGGAGAATGGAGAGTCGGGATGTAGCCGAACCCAGAGGACCGCGCAGACGATATAGAAGCCAGAAAAAAGAAGGTGAATTCGTGCAAGGGTGCGGTAGGGCGCCGGCGTTCTTCCAACTCGGTAGGCAATCGAAAAAAGAACGAAAGCGATAAAGGAGGCGGCTCCGATTAGGCTTAAGGGGTAGTGGGGGGTCACGGAGCTAAAATAACCTTCAAATTACGAAAGATCATCTGAATATGTAATTTGTAGTAATAATTCACAGATGTTAACCACATAGAGGTGAAACTCATTAAGGCCTTAACCGATAAAAAGACTAATATTTCGAACTTTTTATTTTTATTCTGCGCATATGGAGTCGTCGTTTATTGGCTGCGTAGAAGTGCTTTATCCCCCGACTCGACTAATTATTTGGCGGCCGCTTCAAACCTAGTCGAACATGGTCGAATGTTCGTTTTTACAAACTGGCCTACGTTAACATTAGATCCCGTCGAAATTCCGTACACAGTGCAACCCTTTGGTTTTCCGCTTTATCTGGCATCATTTATTATTATTTTTAAGGACTCATTTTTTGCTTCAGTCATGGCCCAGTCTCTAGCGATTATTCTCTTTTTTATTGCGCTTTATTTATACATGCAGCGCTCAGGCCTCCAGTTTTGGACTCGGTTTTCTCTCCTCGTTATCGTTTGTTCACTTCAGAGTTTTTCACAGATTTTTGAATTCTTGTGGACGGAGCCGCTTTTTATAGCGCTTACAATCTTTCTTGCACTCACAGTTCATGATGCTTTTGGGAAAAAGAAATACAAACACAGCTTTATCCTTTCTATCTTATTACTCTTTTTAAGTTCTAGTCTTCGTTTTATAGGTATTTTTAACCTTGGTTTCTTCCTTCCAGCACTTTTAGAGCGAAAACTTAGACTTCGTACTGCGATTTTTCTCGGAGGTGTTAGCCTTACGCCTAATATTATCTGGTATTTTAGAAATCGAAGTGTAACGGGTGGAAATTTTGCCGATCATTATGGATGGGGGCTGTCGCAAGTATGGATACGCTTAGGTCATGTATTCGATAGCGTGAAGTTTTCTCTCGCCTTTAATAACATAATTGTACTTATTTTATCTTTTTTACTAATTATATACGCGTCAACCATTGTGAGTCGCACCCGCTCTCTTGTTGCTCATGCCGAGAGTGAAAAGGGTTTTAGAAATATTCTATTAAGCGGTTTTTTAGCCCAGTTTATGGGTCTTTCCCTTCTCGGTTCCGTTTCAGTAATTGGTGATTTATTAACGCCTAATGGGGAACAGGCTCGTCTTTTTGCGACCGTTTACGCCTTATTTTTTTTATGGCTCCATACTGTAGTTAATCGACTGTCCATCCGTGGTTACGCGCTCGGTGTTTTTATGATCATCGGGCTACTGGGTAATATCCACTTTTTTTCATTACGCTCACGACTCGAGTTCGTTCCAGCGATTCGTTATCCACCTGAACATGCTTTATGGAATGTGATTCGTGATTTACCTGAAGTGGAGCGGGCACGATTCTTTTATTCAGATTACGACTTCGTCCACCAAGCATTTTCACATAAAATGCAAAGAATTATCTGGGATGAAGTTAAAGAATCTAGAATCTTATCACCGGAGACAGAGACAAAAATTCGTAGTGGGATAAATTTACCCGATCATCCATTTATTCTTATAAGAGATAAAAGTGAATGGCGCAGTTTTTTTGATTCGAAAATGAATTCTTGGATACTTTCACGGCGTGAATTTCCTGTCGAGGGGTACTGTCTTTATTTTAAATCGAGCAGTAAACTCTAAAGAAGTTTGGTATTTCTTGGTCGCATTACTTCAGAGTAAAGATACTCATTATCAGTCGGAGCGATTCTTTCGACTAGATTTTTATTATATTTCAGAATCATCAGTATACAGAAATGTTTTCTTTGGTTCTCTTTTACGAATGTCGAAAAAATCTGTTACAACAAAAACTAATTACGATTTCTGAAAACGAAGCTAAACTCTATTCAAAAAATCGAATTTGAATTTGTCTTTGCATGAAAAAGAATAAAAACTTTACATGATTTAGCATACCACAGTTCAGCCACCATTTAAGACCAGATCCGACTGAATCAACAATGTTATTCGGTTTTAAACTGCCCGGCTGTTTTAGATAAAATTCACGCGCTCTCGCATAAGCATCAACGAGAGCTTTTCGCTTTCCTTTCATTCTTGCATTAATAGTAATACTCGATGGGTGGGCTAGAAAATGCGATAACTCTTCTGGAAGGTGAGCGTATTTAGGGTAGTCGAGAGTCGTGAGCAGGAATAGGAGTAAATCTTCTCCTACTCCTGTATTCTTTCCATAAACTCCTGCAGCACCAGGAACCTCTGCCAGTAGGTTTTTTAAAACATCTTTTCTCCGAAAAATGGCGCACCCCGGGCTTATCGTGAGCTGTCCTCGGAGTAGATGACCAACGATATCTGCGACCGGGCGAATACCCGCAGGATGCGCGAGTAACGACCCTGTAACGTTAGTTCCTAAAAAATGAAGTTTAACCCTCGTATAAACGAACGCAACATCGGGTTTAAAAAGTAAAAGTGTGCGTTCCACGAAGCGTGGATCGATCCAGTCGTCGTCGTAGTTAATGTGTATATATTCTCCGGTGGAGTGTTCTACGCCGTCACGCCAGCAGGCGATCGGTCCATGGTCTGTTTCTTTGCGAATATATTTAATGCGATTACCATACTGGGCCGCAACTTCTGGCGTTCTATCAGTGCTTCCATGATCGCACACGACTACCTCACAGGGCACAGTCTGACTAAGCGCTGAATCGATGGCCATTGGTAATAGGTCGGCTCTGTTGAAAGTTGGGATGACTATAGAAATCACGGAATTTACCATAATTTCACCTTAACTAAGGTCCAAGTGGGTTTGACAGCACTTTCTTAATGCGGCTGTTTCTTTAAGTGACGAAAGTCAGATCTCCAGTAGTTTTTATTATCTTTAATTGACCTGACACGACGGAAGTTGTTTTTCAGGAGATAGCTAAAGCTCGGCCCTCTAAACTATTAGTAATAGCGGATGGACTCAGGTCAGATCGTCCTGGAGAAGCCGAGAAGTGCGAGCGTGCACGAGAAATAATTAAGCGAGTAGACTGGGATTGTGAGGTACTCACATGATATTCGGATACAAACGTAGGGTGTAAGCACCTGCTTCTTATTGGATAAAGCACCGAAAAACGAAAGCTATTGCTTTAGTAATTTACCCTTGATTTGGTGGAAGGCAAGTTGGCGACGCGCTTGGCAGAAACATGACATTTCGATGCAGAGATAGCCTGAGTTTCGTGAAGCAAAAAAATTAATGGAAATTTTTCCGAGTTACATTCCGCGTCGACACTACCGAAAACATTTAGATCGCACTTATGCTGGTTTGATTGATACATGGGATCTTCAGTGGACATACAGTGTATGGCAAGCCGGCTGAGTGTGTATAAATCCTTCAGTCAATCTTATCAAAATATTGGTTTTGGACCGGAAGCGACCCACATCTTTTTTTGCGACCCGGTATTTACTCCTCCGACCGAAGTGATGAGCCTACCGACGGTTTATTCTCGCGTAGATCGAACAGCCTCACCTGAACTTGATCCTATATGGTTAGAAAAGCATTATAGTCCGATCGCAAAAAATTATACGCCGGATTATGAACCCCCAAAAATTATTTTCGGAATTTTTCGATGACTTGTTACTCTGTATTATGCATCGGAGAATAAACGGCACCTTCTGAATTTGTTCGAAGGAAACTGTGGGTGCTCGGTAAAAAAATAGGTGCACCCGGTGACAGCCATGGCGAAATCTTCGATTCTGAAGCGAGTTATAAAACGGCTGGTGAGTTGGGAATCCATACAAAAAATGCTTACACCTACTTCGAGTAAAACAGTCCGAGGTAGTTTTTCTGCATGAAGTATACGGTTTTCTTAAAAGTTTCCACACGCGATGGAATCTGAAGGTCCGAAAAGACGTCATTATAGCACGAGAGGTCCGCGTACGGATCCGGGGCTAATAAACAGGCCTCGGTGCGCTTACCGAGCGCATAAAATTTCTCGGATGATCGGACGAAATAGGCAAGTCCTATGAGAAAACTTGCAACCATCACGGCTTTGAAGACTCGGTTCACCACTAGATTTTTCAGCTGAGCAACTTGTAAGGTGATTGCTGCCATTAACCCTACTGCGACGAGATTATATCGCATATCTCGACTAGCGAATGGATAAAACTGGGCACGGCTGATAGTCGCGAGTCCGGCGGCTAAAACACTATAAGTTACCGCGATTCCGGCAGTGCTCGCGATCCACTCCGAAAACACTTTTGCTTTAATTTTTCTCCAAATGAGGCCCAACT
>JBGSHQ010000273.1:0-5315 GCA_041752095.1 Bdellovibrionia bacterium | reverse complement strand
GCCGGCTGATGGATGGCCCTATGATCGATTACTTACGGCATGGAGTTCGGGTACAAGCAAAACTGCATCTGATATCGCTAAAATATTAACTCAGTCCTATTACGACTCTTATGGTGGAGCAGGAAGTATTACGCTTTCTGGATTAAACCTGAGTCAATATGATCAGTTAACAAACTCTGTAAGAGACTTGGGAGCGGCAATTCGTGGATTATCGCTCGCGGAAAGAAAAAAGATTTTTCAAACTCTACCGCGAACTCAATCATACTCACTCGATGACTATAAGGACTTAGGTGATTTTATTGATCAGATTTCCTCCGATTCATCGATTGGGATTCGTCCTGAGATTTATATCGGTGTAAAAACCGCCCTCAATCAATTAATCATAGCGAACAAAACATCGAGCACTTACGCCAGATCACAAGGTTTAGCGATTTGGCTTCCAGATTCTGCATGGCAATATGGAACCTACAAAACCCGATATCGTTCCCTGGTTTTTAACCAGGATACCAACTGGATCGATGCGATTGATTCAATTTTAGCGGCATCGACCCTCTATTAGAGCAGATTTTTTCGAAGAATTGCTAAACGATCAAGTGGATTCGAGGTAAGAAATTCTCTAAGTGTATCAATCTTATTTGGTTCTTGAGATTGAAAGCCAGCGATTCTCATATCTTCTTCCGTCCAAAAAACCTCTGCCACCCCCCTTTGAGTGCCTCTTGCAACGCGTCCTACACTTTGCATGAGTTCGATCAGAGAGAAGGGTGTTTTAGCGACTAACACCCATTCAAGATGAGGGTAGTGCATGCCCATGCCGAATGCATTAGTGGCAATTACGATGTGCGACTTAGTTTTATTTAAAGCAGCAACCGATAGATTATTTTCAGTGATTCGTCTTTCTTCATCACTCATTCCAGCGTGATAACGGTACACCGTTTTATTCATTTTAGAGAACAGTTGGGTATAGTTTTCTACCCCACTCCGTGTACCCCCAAATAAAATCCCGGATCCGTCTTTTTCTAAAACGCCATTTCGCACCGTTTGAACCCGGCTCGAATAGTGAACTTGGTTAATTTTCAGCGTTAAAAGTTTTGGAATCGAAAACTCCCCGACTGTATCCCAGTTACCCTTAATTTTTTCCTTCAGAAAAAAGAGAGTTTTACGTGGAAAAGTCGCACTCATCCAAAGTGTTCGCTCACAATTAAGTGTTTGAATAAAGTGGGTCAGTTGCATAAATGCTGGTCTAAAGTTTTGTCCCCATTCTTCGATACAGTGCGCCTCGTCAACAGCGACCAATGTAGGTTTCCAATTGCGGATCGATGAAAAAAGGGAATCATTAAGAAGGGATTCTGGACTTAGAATCCAAACTCGAGATGAATTCATCACCGTCGTAGGGGCGATTTTTTTTTCACCTAAGGAAAGTAGGCAACTTACTTGATTGTCCTCAAACCTCTTCCTTTGCTGCCGCCCTAAAGCGATCAAGGGAGAAATGAGAAGAACCCGTTCGCTCGGGTTTTCCGCCAACCGTTCAAGAATAAGCCCTTTACCGGCTCCCGTTGCCGCGGTGAGAGCGACATGGATTTTTTTTGATTTTAATAATGATAGAGTTTCAGCTTGGAAGGATCTGAGTTGGAGCATTACTCCATAGATTCAATTACTGCGCCTGATTTTGCTTTAAACCGTAAATAGATAACCCCTCCCATAGCGCCTATGAGGAGTTGGATAAGTACAAAGTAGCTAAAAATATCCGCCCCATGCTCTGAACCGAGAAGCTTAAAGAGAAATCCAAATGCCGCGTGACCTGTGCCTACCCCACCTGGAAGGATTGGAACCGCGGTTACGAGTAAACCCAGGGGTGCGACAACAAAAAGGCCGGCTTCAGGAATTTGTAATTCGCCCAGAGCCCGAGCAAAGCAAAGGCAAGCAAAGGCTGATAGAACGTGAATTAAGCATGCGACTATTAAGGTCTTTAGAACCAGTATGCGTTTGAAATGATAAACACGAACACCGAGGTAAATCCGGACTAAAGATCCGAAAGCCGGTTTTAACTTCTCAAGTCTTTGGAGGGTTTGTAGAACGGGATCAAATTTTTCAGGTATGAAAAAGAGATAGGAATAAAAAACAAAAACAGAAACCCCCGAGGTAATGACGAAGGCTTTGATTCCGGCAAGTACTGGTGAACCGATAAAATGCTTCATCTCAATTAACAGGGCTGTAAGTGAAACGACGACTAAAGCCGACAAACCAAGAATCCGATCAAAAAGAATGCTCCCAAATGCCTTAGCTCGGTTTCCTGGGGATTCCTTCGCAATATAAAAAGCTTTCACAAAGTCACCACTCACAGCGCCAGGTAAGGCAACATTGAAAAAATTACCTATAAACTGGAGTTGGATGAGGCGGGAAGGTTTTAAATAAACCTCCTGAGCCCCGAGCAGAAGACCCCATCGAAAAGTCGCTAAAAATGTGGCCATAAGAAGGGCGATGAATCCCAACAAAATGTCGGGCCAATTTTTTAAACCCCCAACAAAGGCTGACATCGATATGAGGTCTTTTTTAGAGAGCCACCAGAACACGAGTGCAACGAATAGAATTTTAAGCGTGGTTTTTATTAAAGAGTTAATTTTCAAAATGGGTCCTATTTTTCCGATAAAAAGTTTTCGAATATTCTATTGCCGACATGAGGGGAGTAAAGCTTTTCCCCCATTTTTTCATGGAGAATTTTATTTTTACGGTCGTCTTTTTTCCAAGCCGAGATAGAAGCGTAAGCACTTTTTAGATCTTTTTCAGGGTGAAATTGAATTCCGTATACAGGGAGCTCACCCAATCGGCATGCTTGAATTTCACAATCTGAAGATCGTGCAAGGTGGCGCATTCCCTTGGGGAGGCTAGATATTTCTTCGTAGTGAGAGGAAAAGGACCAAAATTTATCTGGAAGTCCGTTAAAGAGGGGCGATCTTTCAATGAGTTCGATTTCAGTCCACCCGAATTCTCCCTTAGGACCTTTTCGAAGAAGGGTTGATCCCCCTAAGACACGATTTAGGGCCTGGTGACCATAACAAACCCCAAGAATCGGTTTCCCAGCGTTCAAGGCTTCTTTTAAAAAAGCATCTAGTTTTCCCACCCAAGTCGTTTCTTCAAAACAACTCGTTCGAGATCCGGAAAGAATAATTCGATCATAGCCTCTGGACGACTCTGGCAAATCACTCTGCGGTGCCCGTCGAATAAACGCTGTCCGATCGGGTGATTTTTGGACGAAAGTGCTTAACTCAGAAGATCCCCATGAATCACGATCGAGAGTATTATCAATAACGAGTACTTTCATGTCGCCTCCCCGTATCATCGAAGAGGTAAGCGTATTTAAGGAAAATACTGTGAGCTGCATTTATCGAAATAATGAATCCAACAACCCCATCTTGGTATCCACGCTTAAAGAAATAGGTTTCAAAAAACTTTCCAATAGGTTTTAAAACCATCTTAAAAATATTTTTCTGGATTCCTTTTTTTCTTAATTTCTCTGCCCCCTGAGCGGAGTAACGTAGATTCGTAAGAACTTGATCTTGAATGTCTTTAAAAGGGTAATGAAGGAGATCGTAACGAAGCGGAAGAACGCTACCACTGACAATCCATTCTTCATGAACTTCGGGCTCGGTCCAACTTCCATGATTCCGGTTTGCAAGTCGAAGGAGTCGGTTTGGATACCAGCCCCCATGATGAATCCACTGTCCGAGATATTTACTGAGTCGTGGGATTGAATAGCCTTTAACATTCCCTTTTTCATCGCGTTCGAGAACCTGTTGGATTTCAACCGCAAGTTCAGGACTGACTTCTTCGTCGGCGTCGATGTTCAGAATCCAATCGTATTTTGCTTGTGACTGAGCAAAGTTTTTCTGCTGACCATACCCGCGCCATGGGTTGTTCATGACACGAGCCCCCAGGTGCTTCGCGATAGAGGCTGTTTGGTCGGTGGATCCGGAATCAATGACCAAAACCTCTTGCGCAAATCCACGGACGCTCTCAATAGCGCGTGCAATATTTTTTTCTTCATTAAGCGCAATGATTGTTACGCTCATGGGTGGTCGTGGCATGTAAAAAAACTAGCATAATCACTCAAGATTTGGGAAAAACTCTCATATGCGCGTTGCGGTAATTGGAACAGGTTATGTGGGATTAGTGGCCGGGGCATGTTTCGCGGATAGCGGGAATTCCGTCGTCTGTCTCGATGTCGATCCAGCCAAAATTGAAATGCTTCGGCGTGAAGAGATTCCGATCTATGAACCGGGGCTTGAGGATCTTGTGAAGCGTGGTGTTCGCGAAGGACGTCTCACTTTTACAACCTCCTACGATGAAGCCATTCCAGCCGCGGAAATCCTTTTTCTAGCGGTAGGCACCCCACCCCTTCCTGATGGCTCTCCAGACACTCAGTACCTAGAAGCCGCATCACGTTCTATCGGAAAAACGATGGAAAAGTCTGTGGTGAAAACTGCGGAGATGAAAATTATCGTGAATAAGTCCACTGTTCCGATCGGATCACACCGAGTCGTTGCTGAGTGGATCGGAGCCGAAACAAAACGCCCATTCGAAGTTGTCAGTAATCCAGAATTTTTAAAAGAAGGCACTGCGGTTGATGACTTCTTAAAACCTGACCGAGTTGTGATTGGGACTGAGCGGGACGATGTTTTCCAAAAAATGGCCGAACTTTATTCGCCGTTTGTTAGGCAGGGTAATCCAATCATTAAAATGGACACGGTTTCTGCCGAGATTACGAAATACGCGTGTAACGCATTTCTTGCGACTCGAATCAGTTTTATGAATGAACTTGCCAGACTCTGTGAAGTCACGGGTGGCGACATTAGCGAAGTTCGAAATGGGATGGCAACCGATGTTCGTATTGGTAAACATTTTCTCTATGCCGGTGTTGGGTATGGGGGCTCCTGTTTTCCTAAAGATGTAAAAGCGCTGATTTCGACTGGGAAAAAATTCGGAACTCCGCTTGAAATCGTAACATCCGTCGATTCGGCAAATAAAAAGCAGAAGCTCCACATGGTTTCAGCGATTCACCGCTATTTCGGTGAAAATCTCCGCGGAAAAACTTTTGGTATTTGGGGACTAGCATTTAAGCCCAACACGGATGATCTGCGCGAAGCGCCTGCGCTCGAGATGATTCGCGCACTCATTCATGCCGGAGCGACCGTTAAAGCTTTTGATCCCGTTGCGATGGATAATGCCCGCAAAGAAGTTAAAGATTTACCAAAAGAATCCCTTCTTTACGTTAAAAACGCTTATGAAGCGATCGACGGTGTAGACGCACTCGTGCTCGC
>JBGSHQ010000272.1:0-24324 GCA_041752095.1 Bdellovibrionia bacterium | reverse complement strand
CCAGAATCGAAACCGCACTTGCAAGCGAACCCACTCGTACACAAGTGAAAACCCAATTTGGCTCTGCAGAAATTTTGAATGATGTCGACTTTCTTTATGTCGTTGCCGATATGGCAGCGATTGCGATTCAGTATGGAAAACGCGCAAAGTTCTGTAGCGAAATCACCGGCGCTACGGATCCTGTCGCTGCCTACGCAAAAATCGGTCTAGACCTCTTTGCAGATTTTGGATTAAAGCCAATTGAAGACACCCCGCAAGGAAACCTCTCTGAGAATCCTGCTGACTATACTGGAAATGGAATGCGCCAGTGGCTGTATCAGTCTTGTACTGAATTTGGTTACTACCAGGTCGCCTACCACGATGCTAAAATGTCCTCCCGCTCTCCGCGTGTGAATCTCGCTTGGCATAATGAAATGTGCGACCGAATGTTCGGAATTAAATCCCAAGTGGATACGACTCAGGTTAATCGCGATTACTATCATCCTCTCGTGAGCGGAAAGGGTTCCCAAATTTTATTTACGAATGGTTCAGATGATCCCTGGCAACACCTCTCGATTAATCCAAATCGAGGGAATGTCGCATCGAGTGTTGAAGCGATGATCATCTCGGGTGGTTCACATTGCAGTGACCTCGGCGGTGGAAAACGTCCTGAAGTCGCGAAGGCCCAAGACCGATTCCGGGAACTCGTGAAGTCGTGGATCCCCCCTGTTACGGCTGAACCGACGCCACCAAAAACATCTGAGAAAAACATTTGGCCAAAAATGGGCCGGGCGCGTTTAAATTAGTTTAAGCCTTTTCAGGAAACTTAGCTTTTACCTGATCAACAATGAGTTTGATGTCTTGCGCGCGATCTTTTCTGGCAACCAGAATAGAATCCCCATGATGAACAACGATTAAATCGTTAATTCCTAAAAGAGTAACAAGCTTTCCTGGAGCGTCGATGATGTTTCCCTTCGAATCGACAGCGAGAACGTCCCCCCCGGTGACGACCCCCACTTCGTTTCTAGCCTGAAGAACATCAGCGACACTTTCTAATGAGGTCCAACTCCCAAGATCGTCCCATCCCGCATCGAGAGTAAACGAGACCACATTTTTTGCTTTCTCCATGATGCCGTAATCGATCGAAGTCGCCGTCATATTTGGATAAGCGGCCGAAAGAACTCCATTCGACTGATCCCATGCAGCTTTCATTTCAGGCATAAATGCATCGAAAGCCTTCAAGATCGTTTCAGCTCTCCAGAGGAACATTCCTCCATTCCAGAGGTAGTTTCCTGATTTTAAAAATTCCTGTGCGCGTGAAAGATTCGGTTTTTCAATGAACGCTTCTACTTTTCCGCAGCGTTCACCCACCGATTTTCCAACTTCATCGCCCGTTTTTAAATATCCATAACCTGTTTCAGGGCGATCCGGTTTCACTCCTAAAGTGACCAGATCATCATGAGTCTTCGCCCATTCCGCAGCTGCTGTGAGCGTTTTCTTAAAAGATTCGTGGTTAGGGATGTAATGATCCGAAGGCATGACCAGCATAATCCCTTTTGGATTCCGCGAGTAAACTTCTCGAGCTGCCCAGTAGATACAAGGCGCGGTGTTTCGGCCTGCGGGTTCAGCGAGCGTCGAAACATCTTTTACTCCGACTTGGGCTTCGATTTCTGATTTTAAAAGTTCAGTCGTAATAATGAATCTCCGTTCGCACGAATTCTCGACGATCCCTTCAAACCGTCTGAGAGTCTGGAGAATTAAAGTTTCAGAGGAGTTTCGTCCAAATCCTAAAAGCTGTTTAGGTCGCTTAGCCGTACTCTTCGGCCAGAAGCGAGTCCCGCTTCCTCCAGCCATAATCATTAAAAAAAGTGACGAATCTGTTTTCACAATTCCACTCTACCGATCACTTCGATGGAGTGCGGCCATAGCTATCTTCAAGTCGAACCACATCCGCAAGATGCGGAGTAGAAACCTCGAACACATCGCAGTCTTCGATCGCAATCATGCGATGTTTTTTTCCTGTAGGAATGTGGTGGGCTTCACCCGCGACGAGTAAAATTTCTTCAAGCACGCCTTTATCGTTTTCAAAAACGAAATTCATTTTTCCAGAAGAAACGAGGATCGTCTCTTCTTTAATCTCGTGATACTGAAGCGAAAGTTTATGGCCCTTCTTAATGTGAAGAATCTTTCCCACGTAGTCTTTTGTTTGAGCCCAAATGAGTTCATATCCCCAGGGTTTTTCAACGCGTTGGATCGGTGCCTTAGCCATGAATTATTCCTTCGATTTAGCGGAAACTTCTGGGGATCTCACGACGACAAAGTCTGCGATCCTGCGTTCTTTGCGAAAACTTTTTCCAGCCTTGTCTGCGTCCTTTACGGAATCAAACTGGCCCACAAAGAGTCGAAACCATTTTCCTTTTCCTACGATTTCAACTTCTCGGACTTCAGCACGGAGTCCGTTTTCATTCAACTTGAGAAGTTCCGGTTCCGCGTCTCGTAGACTCGGATAGGAACCGACCTGCAAGGTGTAGCGAGAGGGTCCATTACTACTCACAGATTCAGTGATCTTGGTCACTTTCACCGGTGCCTGATGGGGAACCTCATGATCCGTTTTCAGTTCGGGCTTAGGTCCTGATTTATGCTCCGCGGTGCGTTCCTTTAACTTTGAAGGGAGTTCGATTTGACGCGGCTTTTCGACCTGAAGTCCTGTCTTGGCAATCTCATCCCGAAGGCTCTGGTCTAGCGTCTCATCGACAGCGCCTGGAACGTGTTTCACTTCCTGGGAGATCTCCGTACGGCTTGGGGCCTGCTCTTGGGCGGTGGTCAGAGGCTCAGTCGGTTTTACCTCTCCCGCTGCTTCTATGGCCTTTGGAACGACTTGCTTACCGAGGTGAACACCCAGGGTAAACGCGAATAGAGCAACACCGACGCCGAGGAGTATGAGTACCCCAACTTCTTTTCGGTCATAGATGAATAAGCGTCTTTTTTGTTGGTCCAAATCAGCTTCCTTACGTCTTTAAATTCTAAGGGCCGATGACAAGGAAAGTCAATTCGTTCAATCCAGATTCCGGACCGATCGACCGAAATTCGAGACGAAACCTCGTCCTCCACCCTGCTCAGACGTTACCTGCACGGCACGAATCTTTCAATTACTGCGACACGGAGGAAATCATGAATCAACCCAACTGCATCTTAAGAAACGAACACGGACAAGGTCTTACTGAGTATCTCATTCTTCTCATTCTCATCTCGGTGGCGAGCATCACCATCGTTACCCAAATGGGGGGTGCGATCGATAACCGCTTTAAAGCTGCGAAAGAAAAAATCCAGGCGATGTCAGTGAATCCGGATCGCTCATGAATGAGAAAGGGCAGTCATTACTCGAGTTCGTCATCGCCACTCCTGTGATCGCGCTGACCCTTTTCGGTACGTTCTGGATTTTTTCTCAGACGTATCGACGAACCGAATGCAGCCGCTCGGTGTTCGAAGAAGTACACCGAGCGGCGCATAGCTCACTCTCCCCGAGTCGTGTTCGAATGAGGAAACAAAAAAACGGAGTCGAAGGAGTTTTAAAATGTGGAATTCACACCGAAAAATTATTTCTCCCCTCACTCGGCAAGAGGAAGCCGGGAGCATCAGCGCACCTTTTTTAATTTTATCCCTCATTTTAGCGTCGAGTGCGCTGGCTTCTCTCAGTCACTCGATCTTGTGGAAATCCAAAGTCGCTCTTCAGCTTCGACTCGATGAATGTGTCGAATCCGTTTCACTCGAGCTTGAAAAAGTTCAAAACCTTATCGAGGCTTCGAACCTGAGGATAAAAATTGAACGCGCGGCTGCGATTTCTGCCGCTGTCCCAACCGCCGGTGCCTCTCTTCGAGCTGCCAAACCCGTTTTAATCGCTGAACAGCTCTTTCAAGAAACCCTTCGAATGAAATGGAGAACGAGGCAGGCCACATGGATTCTAAAACGGGGATGTGATTCGAAAGGGGATCTTTTTTTGCCACTGCCGAATCTTGAGTGGTGGCGCCCGCCCGAGGATCCCGTCGGACCTCAAGCCCTCGTTTGGAAAGGTGAAAAAAAAATCGGACTTAAAATTCGTCTTTGGAGATCAAATCGTGGAACTGCAGCAAAGGTAGCGAATGGGGAAAGAAATGAAAATCATTGGGACGCAAACTGGACAAATTTTTATTGAGGGAATTTTATGGATCACACTCTTTTCCGTTTTCGCGATCGCTTACTCACGCCTCTCAGGACTCGAATATCGTGCGTATCGAACGCTGCTCAGAAATCACGAATCCCGCGCTGGGTCTGGGTCGCACTTCTAGCTCTGCTCCTTTCTGTGTGGGCACACACCGGAAGTAAAGCCGAAGGTCGAATGACCTGGCTTGGAACGCACACGCCCTCGCCCGAATCATGGAAGGATCTAATCAGTCGACGGGGATTCGCGCCAATCGAGGACCCGAACTGGCGGGAAAAAGCTTACGCTGAAATGCCGGAGAGTTCGAGGCAGTCGGCGTCTGCCTATATCTCGGAGGATCGCCATACCGTCGCGCTTAGGGCTTCGGGCGACTGGCTCTATTTTGAACTGAAAAACGCTCCCGGAAAGGGGGTTCCTGGCCAAGTCGTTTCACGCGAACTCTGGGAAGGGCTAGGTGTTGGATGGGAGGCGTTTTCGGCTTTAGAAGCACTCGAACTGCCGAAGATGAGAGTACCGGAATCGACTCAGAAAAGTGCTGAATCCTGGAAGGATTCACGGAGTATTGAATACTGAGTTGACAAGGTGGGCTACCGCAGTTCATATCGAATACCGTGAAAACACCTTCTACGATTCTGACTGTTGGCTCGATGGCTTTTGATTCCGTTCAAACCCCTGCAGGTAAAGCGGATAAAGTTCTCGGTGGTTCTGTAAATTACTTTTCGGTTGCAGCGTCATTCTACGCTCCCGTTCAGGTTTTAGGTGTAGTCGGTGAAGACTTCCCGGGCGAGCACCTGAAATGGCTCTCCGCTCGTCGTATCGATACGACTGGAGTAAAAGTCGTTCCAGGAAAAACATTTCACTGGGTCGGATCCTACGATCAGAATTTAAATGAAGCTCAGACGCTTTCGACTGCTCTCAACGTGTTTGAACATTTCGATCCCCGTTTGGATGAAAAACATAAGGACGCCGATATCGTATTTCTTGCGAACATTGATCCGGTTCTTCAAACAAGCGTTCTCGATCAGGTCCGTAAGCCGAAGCTCATCGCATGTGACTCGATGAACTTCTGGATTACTGGAAAGCCAGACGAACTCAAGAAAACTTTAAAACGCGTCGATATTCTTTCGATTAATGAAACGGAAGCGTTTCTTCTCTCTGGAGAAAAGAACCTCCACCGCGCAGTGGATAAGATTCGTGCGATGGGACCAAGTGTAATCATCGTTAAACGAGGCGAATACGGTGCGATGCTCTTCACAGCTAAAAGCATATTTCTTGCTCCAGCCTATCCCGTCGATAAAGTCGTCGACCCGACAGGTGCTGGCGACAGCTTTGCTGGCGCATTCGTTGGATTCCTTGCTGAGCAGGGCGTATCACGCGAGATGGCGACTCACGATCCCGCAGGCTGGGACCGACTCCTTCGCCGAGCTGTTCTTGCTGGCTGCACGATGGCAAGCTTCACCGTCCAGGACTTCTCACTCCACCGACTCATGCGGCTTGAAGCGAAAGAACTCGTCGAACGTCAGCATGCACTGATGGCGATGATTTCTATTGGGTAATATTATTTCGATCGAATAACCGAATCTACTGCCGCAAGAAATTCGCGCTGAAATCGGGTTTTCGAAAAATCAGCGGCGCGCTTCCGGCAAGCCGATTCGGTAATTTTTACTTCGCCCCGTTCAAGCTTAAGAATCGCTGCTGTCAGCGAATCAATCGTCTGTTCAGCGAAGAACACACCCGTCTCAGTCGTTACGGTTTCCTTCACTCCTCCACTATCAATACCCACTACGGGGGCACCCGAAGCCATCGCTTCTAGAGGAGTGATTCCGAAGTCTTCGATCCCTGGAAAAACCAATGCGCGGCACTCAGAATAAAGGCGCTCGACTTCCGCGTTCGATGGATCGAAAATGAGCTGAATTTTCGTATTTTTTACTAAACCTTGGATTCGCTCGAGATCCTGTCCGCCACCCGCCACGACGAGAGGGAGCTGAAGCTTTCTAAACGCCTCGATTGCGAGATCGACCCTCTTATAGGGAGCAAAAGCACCGAAGACGAGGTAGTAGTCCTTTGGTTTTCTCGGTTTCTGGAATCGCGAAAACTCAACAAAAGGATGAACGACGCGAGAATCGCGACCCCAAAATTCGAGAATCCGATTCGAAATAAATTTCGAATTCGCAAGAATCAGATCGATATTCTCTTTCGAACTTGTCCGGCGGTCCCATTTTTGGAGTTTTCCACGCAGAATATTTGCCGCAATTCGAACAGGGAGTGAGGCTCGACCCGAGCCGAAATAATCTTCAAACCGATCCCAGATATAGCGCATCGGAGAGTGAACATACGAAATATGAACAGCACTCTCGGGTTTTCTTATCCCTTTCGCCACACAGTGAGAAGAAGAGATAATTAAATCAAATCCCTGAAAATCGAATGCTTCAATTGCCCTAGGCATATAGGGAAGAAAATAGCGGTAGTGATTTATTCCACCCAGAAAATTCTGAATTTTAGAGGTGTGAATTTTATGAGCCTTAATTTTTGCAGAAATTTTTTCAGGTTCGGAGATCAGCGTAAAAATTTCAGCTTGTGGGTATAGGTCGAGGATCGCCTCTAAAACAGCTTCACCGCCTCGCATCCCATTTAACCAGTCGTGAACGACGGCTACGCGCTGATTACTTCCACTCACAGCTTTGTCCTAAAAAAATCAACCGTCCGTCCGAGCCCTTCACGTAAATTTACTTTTGGCTCCCACCCGAGTTCAGAACGCGCACGAGTAATATCAGGACACCTTCGGCGAGGATCATCCTCACGAGCAGGGAGTTTCTTTATCTCTACCGTCGATTTTGTTAAGAATTTTACTTCTTCCGCAAACTCTAAAATGGTTCGCTCGACAGGATTTCCGAGATTCACGGGATAGCTTAAAGAAGACTGAAAATATTTATAAATGCCGTCGACGAGATCATCAACATAACAGAATGAACGCGTTTGTTTTCCTTCTCCATGAATCGTCATAGGTTCGCCCCGAAGCGCTTGCATACAGAGTTCCGGAACCACTCGGCCATCATCCGGCCGCATCCTCGGTCCATACGTATTAAAGATACGGACAATTCCGCCATTCAGCGCTGGGTACTTCGTTTTTCCGTTCCACTGCCCCACTCCACGGATCGCGGTTGACACAAGCGCCTCACCAAATCGTTTCGCTTCGTCATAACAGGCGCGCGGCCCTACCGGATTCACATTACCAAAATAATCTTCGCGTTGCGGATGAACCAGTGGATCTCCATACGCTTCCGATGTCGATGCAATCACATAGCGAGCACCGTACTGAATAGCGAGATCGACGGTATTAAATGTTCCGTAAGAATCGACCTGCATAATCTCAAATGGAATTTTATCAAAGTCGACTGGACTTGCAGGGCAAGCAAAATGAAGCAGCCCCGACATTCCATGGGTGGTTAAAAATTCGATTTTATCTTTTGGAATCGGCAGAGAAACATCACATTCGAGTAAACGGAATTTTGGATTTTTCATCACGTCGTTTAAATTTTCGCGACTTCCAGTGACGAAGTTATCGATAGCGGTTACGAAATACCCTTCAGCGAGGAGTCGTTCACAAAGGTGCGAACCAATAAATCCACCACCACCTGTGACGACAACATGCTTTCCATTCTTCTCGGTCATGATGAAAGTCCTAACACACGACGATAAATTCGGTCTATCGACTCTCCTAATTTATCTGTCGAGTAACGCTGTGCGATTTTTTCTCTCGCTGGTACTGAAACGGGACTTAAACGTTCGGAATCGCGTAATGCAGAAACCCAGTCTGCTTCCTTAAGGGGGGAAATCCAGCGAAGTTCGGGGGTATTGATTCCCCGAAACGCTTCGCGATGTGCGGGAATATCGCTGAGAATCACCGGAGCCCCAATCACGGCAGCCTCTACCGGAGGCAAACCAAATCCCTCGTAAACTGATGGGAAAACAAGGGCTCGAGCACCCCGGAGGAGAGCATGCGTATCAGCATCACTCATGCCCGATAGGGAAACGATCCCCGGTTCCCCTTGGAATTTTTTAAGTGAAAGGACTAAGCGGTAGGAGCGGGCTTCCGGAGAACTTTCACGAAACTCAAGAAAGGCGCGAACGAGAGTCGAAACATTCTTATGCGGTTTATCATTCGATAGGCATAAAAAATATTTTCCAGGCCTAAGTCCATGGCTCGATAGCACGGAGTCGATGGATCCACCTTCTTTTAGAAACTGAGGATCGATCGCATTCGGCACGACCTCGGGATGAAGTTTAGCATCCCAACGCTCGATCTCCACTTTAGAAAACTCCGAAACCGTCATGACTGCTTTTGCTCGCTCGGCAAAATTTTTCAAAACCATTTCGTAATAAACACGTTCGAGCTGACCCCCATAAGTCAGGTGGTTTAAATCATGGATGGTCACCACCCAGGGACAGGGGGCTGCTAGAAGACTCGAAAAACTCGGTGAATGATAAAGTTTTGCTTTTAACTTCCAGAGTTCAATGGGCAGTGTCGCCATTTCTTTTGGATCCAGAAACGGCGTCCGCATCTCCTTAGTTTCGAAGCCCGAAAAAAGGGAAGACATCCCCGGCGCACATAGAAAAAAGGGTTCATAATCAAGCTTTGGACGATCGGCTAACCCCTTAGCGATCATGCGAACGTAGCGCGAAATTCCATGCGAAACTTCACCCACCATTCGCCCATCAATCACAACTCGGGGTAAGAGACTCATTTTATTTCAGCCGATTTTTGGATTCTAAGCATGAGAATCATCGCGATTGACCACATCATGGCGTGGAGGACTTTCGACTCCCAAAGGTTAACCTGTGTAAGTCCGTTGAGATGAAAGACAATCCAAACTGAAAAAAATCCGGCACCGGCACTGAACGCCTGTTTCAGCGTCGTAAACGTCCAGAAAAAATAAGCGGCGACGCCAATAAGTCCGAGTGCTCCTAAAAACTCAAAAAAATTGCTGTGAGCGTGACCCACAAAAGGATCGACCACTTCAGGACGAAATTGCTTATAATAAGCCGCCGACATCTGAAGATTATGATGCCATCCAATTCCTGTCAGAGGGCGCATTTTAAAAAATTCAAAATTAATTTTCCACAGATCGAGTCGATCCTGAATTCCCATTCCGGTCATTGCGCGTTCTCGAACGTCTCGAACCTGTGAAAGTCCCGCCACACTTACGATCCCAATAAGAACCGCAAATAGTGCTGCCTTCTTAGGCAGTCTTAAAAGAATAAAAATAAAAAGTCCGATGGGGAGTGAGATCCAAACCTGACGAGCAAAAGTTCCGATGATTGCTAAAAGGCCCACTCCGGAAATGAGGATGGCCCATCGCCTCGAGATCCACTTCTGGTCGATGATTTCAGAAAGAGCGATGAAGAGTGGAAAAATCATGATCGATGCGAACGAAAGATGAAACCCCGGGAAAACGGTGACGTGAAATCGATTTGTACCAGGGATGGACTGGGGCGTGGGCCAACCATAAAAATACTGGAAGCATCCGATTAAACATTCGACCCCAAACGCTCCCAGAAATATCCGAAAAAGCTTCCGCCGTGATTCGGTCGTGAGTGCTAATAAACAGGGTACCGTCACAAACGGCCAATAAAAATACCAGGCCTTCCACATGTCCCGAATGAAATGAACTTCTGGCTTTTCTCCCGCGAGGATAACGGGCTGAAGTTTCGCAAACAGCAGACTGATGAAGCAGGCTAAAGTTAAAAAGTTCGTGGCGCGAAGGTAAACCCGAAGCTCAGGATTTTTCGACTGCGCGTGAAGATATTTTAAAAAGGGGAGTGGACCCCCAAACGCGTAAAACGCGAACGCGAGTAAAACACCGATCCCAATACTCATCGTCGCTTGGGAACCGAGGATGAGGATTGCGTAGAGCGAGAGGCCTGCGAGGAGAGCCCTTTCCGAGCGAAGCGACATACTGGTAACAGATCACACCTCGCACAAATTTCCACTCGAAAGCGGCGCTGGCAGAGGTCTAAAATTCCAAGTCGCGCGAGAGCAAAATCATATTTTACTGGATCCTTAGAATCACTCTCCCGAAGACGGGCGGTAATTTCGATGGCTGCTTTCCAGTTCAGGCTCTTCCGTTTCGTTAACCCAATATACTGGCTGATTCTTCCCGTATGGGTATCGAGCGGCATGACCAGCTGCTCGGTTCTTAACCCCTGTAAGTTTGACACGAGTGGACTACCCTCAGCCCAAAGTCCAAGGTCGATGGCATCTTTTCGAACCATCCACCGAAGGAGCATACACCACCGCTTGCAAGTACTTCCCGATGAAGGCGGTGTAACGAGATAGCTAAACGACTTTTCAACCGACTCACCGGAGGCTTGAAAATCTTTTACCCATTGATCCCAGTCTCTAAAAACGAGTGATAGCGCATCACCAAAGTCAGCTGCACCCGGCTCTAAATAGCGAATGAGGTGTGCACCAAAAGATCCGTATTTTTTCCAACTGAGCTCGAGAAGCCTTGAAAAAGTATAAAAGTCCGCTCCCACATTAAAGCGGTGCACGAATCCTTCGGAAGCTATTTTCCACTCCCTTCGTCCAGAAGGGTGAGCAAGCGACCGAATCATTTCTTGAGGGGGTTTCCCTAGTTTTTCAATTCGTGAAAGGAGATCCGCCACCGACTTTCTGATTTGTTTTACGTTTCCATAAGCCAATACGGCCGCAAATAACGCGACCACTTCCTGATCCCACGGATCCGTATAGCGATGCACAAATTCGAGCGGATCTGAGGAGAGAAATTGGGTGCGGTGGTATTTTTGGAAGAGGGGTTCGAGAAAGGTTTTCAACTCAGATTTTGCGCTGCGCATCTTCTTGTGTTTCCTAGCATTTAACGCTATCGAATTTCTCAATGTCAGGCCTTCCTTTATTTCTTTTTCTAACATGGTCCGGCCTCACTCTAAACGTCGCCTTTGCTGCTCCGAATACTCCTTCCACACCCCAAGTCGAATTGGCAAAAAAAGCACCTGAAAACCCTTTTAGGTGTGACCGTCTGATTCGATTTAAAGGGCGAACCCTACCCTGCGACTCCGCACTTCGCCGTGACGGCGAAAGCCTTCGTTCTATTTTCGAAAAAACACCGACAGCGCTCGATGAACTCGATTCGTATCAGTCGGGAAGAACTGCGATTAAATATTCTGCGTACACGGGAACCGCTGGGCTCGTTCTCACGCTTGCAAGCGGATTTTTTTCAAACCTTCTCATCAGCGATCCAGACGAAACTCGTTCCGCAGAACGCTCGGAGCTTGCTAAAAAAATACGTATGGCTGGACTCGGAATCACTGTCGGTGGCGTCGTATATGGGTACTCCCACCTCAGGTCGAACGAAGATCACCTCAGGCAAGCCATACTTAACTTTAATACCGCACACCCCGATCATCCGGTCGAGATTCTTTTTAAATCGGAGTTTTAAGAGATGCCAAAACGCTTAGATATACGAAAAATCCTTGTCATTGGAAGTGGCCCGATCGTTATCGGACAAGCCTGTGAATTCGACTACTCTGGAACTCAGGCGCTTAAGGCACTGAAAGAAGAAGGTTACGAAGTCATTCTCGTGAATTCGAATCCTGCGACGATCATGACGGATCCTGAACTCTCCGACCGAGTTTATGTCGAACCTCTGACTCCAGATTTTCTGGAACGCATTATTGAAAAGGAACGCCCAGATGCCATCCTCCCAACGATGGGCGGACAAACGGCACTGAATTTAGCGATGTCGCTCCATAAAAATGGTGTGCTCACGAAGTATAAAGTCGAACTGCTCGGAGCAACTCCCGAAGCGATCCATAAAGCTGAAGACCGCGAAACCTTTAAAACGATCATGACTGAGATTGGTGTCGATAGCGCGAAATCTTCAGTCGCTCGCTCTCTTGATGATGGAAAGCGCATCATTAAAGAACTCGGTCTCCCTCTCATTCTTCGTCCTTCCTTCACCCTCGGTGGCGAAGGCGGTGGTATCGCTGAAACGGAAGAAGAATTTCTCATAAAACTCGAACGGGCTCTTTTTCTTTCGCCTACGAAAGACTGTCTCGTTGAAGAATCACTCTTAGGCTGGAAAGAATTTGAGCTCGAAGTCGTAAGGGATAAACGCGATAACGTGATTATCATCTGCTCGATCGAGAATTTCGATCCGATGGGCGTCCACACCGGCGATTCGATTACAGTCGCTCCTGCCCAGACACTGACTGACCGCGAATACCAAAACCTCCGCGATCAGTCGGTTAAGATCATCCGCGCTATCGGTGTTGAAACGGGTGGATCCAACATCCAGTTCTCCATTAACCCGAAGAATGGCCGTGTGATCGTTATCGAAATGAATCCACGCGTTTCGCGCTCTTCAGCGTTAGCTTCTAAGGCAACTGGATTTCCAATCGCTCGAGTCGCAGCAAAACTCGCTGTGGGTTACACGCTTGATGAACTTACGAACGATATCACAAAAACCACTCCGTGTTCTTTCGAGCCTTCGATTGATTACGTGATCACGAAAATTCCCCGTTTCGATTTTGATAAATTTCGTCCTACCGAAGCTGTTCTCACCACTCAGATGAAATCCGTCGGTGAAGTCATGGCGATGGGGCGAACTTTTGAAGAATCACTCGGAAAAGCACTTGCTGGACTTGAGACCGATATTGCTTGGTTCATGCCGTTTGAAAAATACAAAAGCTTGCCTACACCCAAAGAAAATTGGGTGATGGGAGCCGACGGAATTCGCTGGGACCTCATCTCAGTGGGAAATCCAAACCGGATTTATGCGGTTGCTGATGCCATGAGAAAAGGGGCATCCATTGCTAAAATCTACGAATCTTCTGCGATCGATCCTTGGTTCCTTGAACGAATTTTAATTCACCTCTCTCATGAAAAGAAACTCTTAGCCGGCGGATGGCCTTGCTCGAAAGAAGTCCTCTCTAACGCTAAAAAGGCGGGATGGACCGATCGCGCGATAGCGGGAGTATTTACCTTTGGAACGAGTGTAGGAAAAACTGAAGAAGAAGTTCGCGCCCTTCGCGAAGAGTATGAAATCTTCGCTGCCTTTCAGATGGTCGACACCTGCGCCGCGGAGTTCGAAGCCGCAACCCCGTATATGTATTCCACCTATCGCCATACGAATTATGAGCGAGCGGATGAGTCTCGAATCACGGACCGAAAAAAAGTGATGATCCTGGGCGGTGGTCCGAACCGAATCGGGCAGGGAATCGAGTTTGATTACTGCTGCGTTCATGCTGCGATGGAACTTCGCAAACTCGGCATTAAAGTGATCATGGTGAACTCGAACCCAGAAACGGTTTCTACGGATTTTGATATTTCCGATAAACTTTATTTTGAGCCCCTGACTCCAGAACATGTTTTAAATATTGCGCGGGTTGAAAAACCGATGGGGGTGATCGTTCAGTTCGGCGGACAAACTCCTCTGAAGCTTGCAAAAGCGCTCGAACGCGGTGGACTCCCTATTTTAGGAACTTCGACGAATTCGATCGACCTCGCAGAAAACCGCCAGCGCTGCGAAGAAATGGTCCGTGAACTTGCCCCGCTCGGGCTTGAGCAGCCGGCTGCCGCGATTGCCTTTACAAAAGAAGAAGCCATCTTGAAAGCGAATGAACTCGGATATCCGGTCCTCGTTCGCCCCTCTTACGTTCTGGGTGGTCGTGCGATGCGAATCGTTCATAATGAGACTTTTCTTAAGTCCTGGATCGATGAAGCGATTCGCGTGAGCGATGATCAGCCGGTTCTACTCGACCGCTTTCTCGACCGCGCAACCGAAGTCGACATCGATGCGATCAGCGATGGTCATGATGTTCTGATCGGCGGAATGATGGAGCATATCGAAGAGGCGGGAATTCACTCAGGGGATAGCTCTTGTTCACTCCCCGTTTTCACGCTCCCACTGAGCGTCTGTGAACGGATTCGGACCTATACGCGTGAACTCGCTAAGCGCCTGAAAGTCGTAGGACTGATGAACGCTCAGTTTGCGGTTCAGGGTGACCGAGTTTACCTACTCGAAGTAAACCCACGCGCTTCTCGTACGGTGCCATTTATTTCGAAAGCCATCGGTAAACCACTCGCTAAAATTGCAGTCGATGTCATTCTGGGAAAAACTCTGCGCGAACTAGGATACACGGAAGATTTAGATCTCGGACTAACGACGTTTAACGTAAAAGCCCCAGTATTCCCGTTTAATAAATTCCCAGGCGTCGACACACTTCTTGGACCTGAAATGAAATCGACCGGTGAAGTGATGGGTCGTGGACGGACGTTTGCATCTGCCTTTGCTAAAGCAATGACTGCAGCTGGCATGCGACTTCCGACTTCGGGAAATGTCTTCTTCTCCATACGAAATGAAGATAAGGCCGAAGCGCTTTCGATCGCACGTGGGCTTCAGGATCTTGGGTTTAAAATTTTCGCGACCTCCGGTACGGCGAAGTTTTTAAACTCGCACTTCCTGACCGTGACTGAAGTAAAAAAACAGTACGAAGGATCTCCGAACTGCGTGGAGCAAATCCGAGATGGGCACTACCAACTTGTGATTAATACAGCTTCGGATTACCAGGCGATCAAAGATAGCTTTCACATTCGGAGAGCCGTGCTTGAACGTAAGGTTCCTCACGCGAATGTAATTGCGAGTGCTCGGGCGATTCTCCAGGCAGTCCGCGAAGAAAAGCGCGGACCCCTCGAGATCATGCCTCTCTAAGGGTTAGGTTTATCTATGAGTCTTGTCCCTGGAAACTGCTGGAGCTGTGGCCATGATCTTGGAGCGCTTGACTATGCGCGAGCGGACACCTGCGGAAAGTGTGGAAAAGATACTCGCGTCTGTAAAAACTGTTTTTTTCACGATGTGAACGCTCATAATCAGTGTCACGAAACGCAGGCAGACCGAGTCGTAGAAAAAGAACGGTCGAATTTCTGTGACTATTTTAAACCCAAGAAAGGCGGAGGGTCGGGTGGCAATCAACGGGATGCGATGAAAGCTGCTGCAGAAGCCCTCTTTAAGAAAAAATGAGCGAACCCCTTCCTCACGAGGTTTTCATTAATAACACGCCTCTCTTTCTGTTCACGCGTGACGAAAATCCGCTCTGCGAAGAAGAACCGGAATACGCAGCCTTTTTAAGTGCCTTTTCGGGAAGTACTGAAAATTTTGCTGCTGGGAGACTGAAAGAGTTTTATCTCGGACGATCCCTACTCCGAGAAGCTCTCATAAAAGTGACGGGTGCAGATCCAGGCTGGATTCGTGCGGGCGATGGTCGACGTCCCGAACTTCCCTCAGGCGTGGCGGCTTCACTCACGCATACCCATCTTCATGGTCATCGGATCGCTGTTGTTGCGGCTGCCCGTTTAAATGACCTCGTGATGGGTATAGATCTCGAACCTTGTTTTTCTGAGCTTCAGGCTGAGAAGTTACGCGAGCGATTTGCAGGTTATTTCGATTCTAAAAAATCGAACTTGGGCCCCATTGAAATGACGGAATTATTTACGATCTATGAGGCGAGCGTAAAAATCCTTTCACAGAAAAACCGGGGTATTGTTAGCCCCTCTCATCTAAAACTTGAGTCTAAAACGGCTGATTCCTGGGTGATCTCGCATCCAGAATCTGGAACACGTATCGAGGGAATCCTAATCCACTACCGGGACGCCCGGCTCGCATTAGGTATCGGATAAGGCGCAATGCCCCATAAACCTTATTTCTCTTCTGGTTTTCGGTTTTTAATTCTTGTAGTTTAGCCTTCATGGCTTCTGATAAAGTACCGATGACTATTCTTGGAAAACGAATGCTTGAAGATGAGCTTCGCAATCTCCTCTCTGTAGAGCGCCCGACTGTCGTAAAAGCGATCGAAGTCGCTCGGGCAAACGGCGACCTTTCTGAAAACGCAGACTATTCGGCCGCTAAAGAGCGCCAGAGTTTTATTGAAGGCAGGATTCAGGAAATTAATGCAAAGATCGCTATGGCTCAGGTCATTGATACAAAAGCGATCAAATCTGAAAAAATTGTATTTGGTGCAAACGTAAAACTTCTTGATGTTGAGAAGGATGAAAAGGTCTCCTACCAAATCGTCGGTGTCGACGAAGCAGACCTGAAGGTCGGTAAGATCGGGATTACTTCTCCGATCGCCCGCGCCCTAATCGGAAAGACGGTTGGTGATGAAGTTATCGTCAACGCCCCCAAAGGAAAATTTAGTTACGAAGTCATCGAAATCTCCTACGGCTAAAAAGCCACAGGGCGATCCAAATGAAATTACTCCCGTCCAATTCGTGAAGGGTGTGGGTCCGCGTTTAGGCGCGATCTTCCAGTCCCGTGGAATCGACACGGTTCGCGATCTACTCCACTTTTTTCCTCGCGCTTACGAAGACCGAACCAAAGTGCTTTCAGTTAAAGAACTCCAGGAAGGAGTGAAGGCGACCGTCGCTCTTCGCGTCGTTTCCTCTCGAAAAGTCCCTACTCGTGGCTTTGGGAAAAACATGTTCGAAGTTCGAGCCACCGACGATACGGCGGTCGTAAATTTGAAATGGTTTTATCTCCCTCGCGGGATGGATTCGAAGTTCACCTCTGGCGCCCAGTTTTTAGCTACAGGAACTCCGAAAAGTTTCCGGGGAGTGCTGGAAATCATTCACCCTGAAATTTCGTGGGGAAAAACTGCGGATGTGACTGCTTCCCCCACAGGCCCAGGGGGTGAAGTCGATCCTCTGCATACGGGTCGGGTCGTACCGATTTATACTGAGATCGAAGGAGTGGCGAGTCGCCTTCTCCGTAAAATTCTCTGGGATGCGCTTGGAAAATACACATCCGTTTTAACGGAAGATCTTCCGCGAAGGTTTACCGAAAGGCACCACCTTCCACGAATCGCAGATGCGGTTCGCGATATCCATTTCCCAAAGTCAGTCGACGATAATGACCAGGCGATGCTGGAGTTGATCGAGTTTCGTACTCCTTCACACGCACGACTTATTTACGATGAATTTTTTAAGTTTGAGTTTCTCGTTCTGCGTCAGCGCCTCCAGATGGAAAAGGAAAACGCACTTTCCTTAGGTTTAAATGGCGGTAGAAAAGCCGTCGAAGATTTAACGAAACTTTTACCATTTAAACTCACGGGTGATCAGGTAAAAGCAGTCGATGAAATCTTAAAGGATCTTGCGACTCCTCATCCGATGAATCGCCTAGTCCAGGGAGATGTGGGCTCTGGAAAAACTGCGGTTGCACTTCTTTCTGCTGCCGCGGTGCTAGCTGAGGGCTCTCAAGTTGCACTTATGGCTCCGACCGAAATTCTGGCGGAACAGCATTATAAGAATGCGCTAAAACTTTTTGGAACTCGCCTATCGATCGCGATGCTCACGGGGCGCACGACGAATTCTGAGCGTGAGGCTCTTTTAACGAAGCTTGCGGCAGGTCAGCCGATCATGGTGATCGGTACGCATGCGCTGATCGAAGAGCCAGTCGTTTTTAAATCTCTCGCACTCGTCATGATCGATGAGCAGCACCGCTTCGGGGTGGAGCAACGACGCATCTTACGTCGTAAGGGAATTCACCACTCAGTGGTGACTAACTCGCTAGTAAATCCCCACTCGCTCGTTCTAACTGCGACCCCGATCCCACGAACACTCGCTCTTACAGCGTACGGTGATCTCGCAGTCTCCATGATTAAAGAAATGCCACCCGGTCGATCTCCGATTCTAACGAAAGTAATTCGTGGAACGAGTCGAAATGGAGCGATCGAACGCGTCCGAGCAGAAATTCGATCAGGTCGCCAAGCCTACTTTATTTATCCACTCGTCGACCAGAGCGAAGCCGAAGGATTTCAGTCTTTACGATCAGCGATCGTCGAAGCGGAACGACTTCAGAAAGAAGTGTTTCCAGAATTTAAAGTCGGACTCCTTCACGGCCAGATGAAGGCCGATGAAAAAAATCAGGTGATGACCGATTTTAAAACGGGCACAGTCCAGATCCTCGTTTCGACGACGGTCGTGGAAGTCGGCGTCGATGTTCCGAATGCTACCGTCATCTGTATCGATCACGCTGAGCGCTTCGGTCTATCCCAGCTTCACCAGCTCCGGGGTCGTGTGGGCCGGGGCAGCCACCCTTCGTTTTGCTTTCTATTCACCGGATCGCACGGATCGGAAGCAACCACTGCACGCCTCGAAGTTCTCGAAGAGACGACCGATGGGTTTGAAATCGCAGAAGCGGATCTTCGCATCCGAGGACCTGGAGAATTTCTCGGCGTCAGACAGGCGGGAGGACTTCCGTTTAAACTCGCCGACCTCGTCCGCGACCGCGAATGGCTCTATAAAGCACGCGACGATGCGATGGAGCTTTTAAAATCAGACCCAGACCTTACGCTTTCCGAACACTCTCCCCTTCGCGTTTACTTCGAGCGAGAGGGAAAACTTCAGGGCGATCGTTTAAAAACTTCTTAACGATTCTGAAATGCGGGTAAACGATCTCGGGTCGGTAAACCATCTGAGCCGCCGGCAGTCCCGCCGGACTGGGATGGATTTTTAAACTGACGAAGTAACGTAGCGATTTTAGAAAAATCCGAAAAATCCCATCGTTGTGAGGGATCTAAATTTACATCCGAAAGTACATCCAGACTTGGAGTCTCTAAAAAGGCACGATCGATGATTCGCTGAGCAAGAATTGCTGAGCGATACCGAACAGGAACATTCACATTCGTTCCACTCTTAGCAAGATCCCAGAGGTAAAGGGCTTCGTAGGTGTTTGCTCCATTTTGTGACCAATTTCTATCGCAGCTTCCACCGCGCTTACAATTTTCCGAAAAGGCGTGATAGTTCCCATCTGCGTGCCGAGATTCGTGAACGAGAGTCGAAGCTCGATCGAGAACTTCTGCGTTAAAATAATTTTCTGAAAGTTGAACCCCATTTTGCCCAATTGAAAAATTAGTTTTCGCAACATAATCGGCATCACAGTTCACTTTAAGTACTTTCACGTTCGATGCGGCAAAATCATAACCCCGATTCACCATTCCATTAACATCAGAACTGTGAGCCCCTTTTAATGTTGCAAGTCCAAGAAGAAGTCGGCCGAGCGGCTGATTGGGATCACACGGAGATTCCCATCCTAAGCCGCCAAACCATTTTTCTTTCAGTTTAAAATCGTGATCGAACTGATCACGGACTGCTCCAGTACAGACTTCGGGTAACATAACGTTTTCTGCGATAGTCACTCGTTTCAGTTCACATCCCTTTTTTCTTTCTTTAGCTTTACCCATGGCAAATGCAGACGAAGAGAATGTAAGAGCTAGAAGGAAAAAAAAGATGCTGTAGTTATTATTTTTTTTCATAAATTTATTTCCTATTCTCCAGCCATTTCACGCGCACTTGCAATTCCACGGCGATCGTTTCTGATTCGCGTAAAGACTTCAGGATTCATCGTTTGGGACATTTTTCGAATAGCCTCTTCTGGATTCGATGATCCTCGGAGATAAGCATAAAATGCTGCTCGGGCGAGTGTGGGGTCATCCGACTTAGCGACCTCAGCGACAGGAAGAAGTGCTTCCTCATGGCCCTGCAGAGCAAGCCGAGCGAGTCCCTCAGTAGCCATTCCTCGAATCACAACTTCATTCTGAGAGGTAAAACTATGGGGATCATTCGAAATTTTTTCTTCCGGAAGAGGGCTTAAGGCAATTTTCGCTAATAAGGGGTAAGACGTAAAAGATTCGATTGCGAACAGAGCAGAAACCACGATGTATCGCTCTTCATAACGATCTTCAGCTAAACCAGCATAAATTCGACTCAGCTCCGAAACAGAATCGTTTGGATTTTTCTTTAGTTCTTCAATTTTTTCCTGAAACCTTCCATCCGCATTTTCATCGATGGAAGAAAATGAAGCGAAAAGACTTCGAACTACGGGTGAGATCGAAGGATCATTCTTAATTTCAGTTTTTAACTGAGGACTATTCACATTATTTTTTTGAGTCGTCTTCTCAGTGAGTGGCGCGGACTCTAGAAGCGTAGTTCCGTGATAAAACGAGCGAACACTGGCTAAGGTTAAAAGTAATGCTCCCAAGATAATAGGGTATTTCAATGCTCGCATACAGATATAGAAAGCAATAATGATGCTCATCCATCGATCTGTTTTTATCTGTAATTACTACCTGGATCAAATTTGACCCATGTTAGAATAGTCGACGGGCGTCGAAAAAGATCATGGTTTCATCTTCTTAATAATATCGGCTTAAATCCAATCGCGACTAACCCGAGGAATATCCCGCCCCCCCAAGCCCACTCGGCGTGTTGGCCGTTAAAAGCGGCAAAAACAAATAATACCACTACGCCAATAATTCCACGCCTAAGTCTAGAGTTCGGAAGTTGAAAGTCCCGAACTCGTTCCAGAAATAACGGCATCGCAAATAGGATCCAGTACGACCAGACCAGTGGATTAAAAATCGCCACTGCATAAAGCAGTCGATCCCGGTACCAGGCGATAGAACGCCCGCGATTCTTTGCGAGATAAAATAGAAACCACACCCCTGAAATGACCCAAACACTTTTTCCAAAACCAATTCCTAGGAGCTTACTCGCCGTACCGAGTAACCCGACATTCTGTGCTGATAAGATGAGTTCATCCGTCGAGTGGGTTAAACTCCTGACCCACTCGAGATTTTCACTGAGAGAAAACTCCAGTCCATGCATTACTGCCACCCCACCGATACTGAGTAATGGTAAAAATAGAAAACCCAGAAATAGTTTTCGCCACTCTCGCTGGATCAGCAGTAATGGAATAATCACGAGACAGAAAAGTTTAAGCTGGACCGCGATTGAAAAAAGTAGCCCGAATCGAAAATCACGTGAAACAGAACACTCTTTCTCAAGATTTCCACACATCATCGTAAAGAGATAAAAGACTAATGCATTAATCTGCCCGAGTTCGAGATCGAGCCTGAGAGCGTTTCCGAAAAAAAGAAGCGCGATAAAGATGACTTTATAATCCCGCCTTCCATACTTTAGAAAAAGCGAAAGCCACAGAATCAGCATCGACTTCTGAAACACCCACGAGGCGGTTTCGAAACTCATGGCTTGAAATAACTTCCCAAAAAGAAGCGCGATCAGTGGAGAGTATTTATACTGAAAGTGTCCTGAGACATCGTAAACGGTAAAACCGAGAACCGCCTTTTTACCCGCGTCCCAGTAAACCGGAAAATCCACCCACCGCGAAGTGAGCGGCGACTGCATGAGAAGCCAGACATAAACGACGAAAATCACGGCAGGAAAAAGGCGGCGAATCCACTTTCCTGAGTCATTTTGGACAGGGCTTTTTACGAGCGGTTTTAGGAATCCCATCAAAAACTATCCTATTGAAATTCCATCAGAATTCCAACCGATCAGCGAAGTTGGTTGACCCCCTGTGCTGCCAGGCGTTATTCTTAAGATATGAGTAAAACTCGCGCTCATTCTATCGTCGGAAGCTTCATACGCGAAAAAAGAGAAGCGGCTAAATTAAGTCAGCGCGCACTTGGCCAACTTTTCGAACCGAAAGTAACCACCCAGTTTATCTCGAATATCGAGCGTGGCGTGACCCCGCTTCCCCCCGTTCACATCCAAACTTTAGTCCGCCTTCTCCACATTCAGGAGTCAGAACTCATCGCAGTTCTCGAACGCGAATATGCGGCAAAAATTTCGGCGCGAGTCGGGCGCCCCGAACTCGCAGGACAGCCCGGGCTTGCTGCGGGTGGTACTCCGATGCGGATCCCAGAGGAAGACCGCGCTTATTTTCAAGCGATCTATGACGCCTTTCGAAGCAGTGATCCCACAGTGAAAGAGACATTTCGCTCGGTGTGTGAAACGCTCCTTCATATTCCTAAACTAAAATGAACGAACTCCCACGCCCTTCCGGGTACAGAAAACAAAGTCTACGCGATCGCCTCGGGACGCCATCACCGGTTCCAGCGCGACACGGATACTTTCGCTCATTCGATGGAACAAAACTTTTCTACAGTGTTGAAGGCGAAGGTAAACCCGTCATTTTTTGTTACGGTCTCGTCTGCTCAAGCCTCCACTGGACTTACCAGATCGCTCACGTGCGAAAAAATTATAAAGCAATCTGGATGGATTACCGAGGACATCAGCATTCGGAGGTCCCCGAAGACATCGGCTCGATGACGCTTGAAAATCTAGCGAAGGATTTAAAACTCCTACTCGATGAACTTAAAGTCCAAGACGCGGTCTTCTTAGGTCACTCCATGGGAGTGAACGTCGTGCTCGAGTTTTACCGACTTTTTCCTGAGCGAGTTGCGGGAATGATTCTTTCGAATGGAACCCCGACGCGGCCACTCGAAACACTTTTAAAATCGAATGCGCTTTTACCTGGGTTTCGAGTCCTAGAAATTCTCGCAGAAAAATCTCCTCCCCTTCTTAAGAAAATCTGGAAGCTCCAAAAAGGGAATCCTCTCGTACACCGAACGATCGGTTTACTCGGCTTTAATCCTCACCTGACCGCAAAAGAAGACGTCGCACTTTATGTCGACCAAATCGCGGATATGGATCCGAGAGTATTTCTTACCCTCATCCGAAATTACGATAACTACGACGGCTCGAGCTGGCTCCATACGATAAAGTGCCCGACCCAAATCATAGCGGGCGAAAAGGATCTCATCATTCCTTTAGAGCAGCAGGAACTCCTTCATCAGCTGATTCCGGGGAGTGGGTTTTCAGTGATCTCGCGCGGAAGTCATTGTCCTCAGATGGATTTACCGGAAGTGGTGAATGCGAAGATCGACGAGTTCTTTAAAAAAATAAAATACTAGTTCTTCCCCGGAGTAATCTTCCAGTCCGACCACGGGAAACGCCAGTCGATGTGACTCTGAACTTCCGGTGAACTTAAACCCGCTTTTTCTAAGCACCGTTTCGCTGGCCCAATACAAAGCTGCCCGTGGCACCGACCGGAACCCAGACCCGTACTTTCAAACGCGGCTTCTACTGACTGAAGACTCCCCTGTTCGACTCTCTCCATGAATGCACTCTCTTGGATACCCAGGCACGGACAGAGGTCATCCGAAGTCGTTTCATCCCGGAGAGACCGAATCGCCATCCCTTTACGAACCATGGTTTTACACGCGAGTTGCTTAATGCCGTCGACTTGCACCTCACAGAGTGCGCACGACCCGTCTTCACATAAAAGACGATCGTTCGTGCGTTGAAATCCATTTTCGAAAAATGCAGTAGAAATCGGAATTCCGCCACGAACGAATCTTCGCTCGCCATTCCAAGTGATCTCCACCCGTTCGGGCATAAATTCGCGAGAATTCTGAGAAAGAAAATCACGATCCACCGCCGAAGAATGTGCCACGGGTTTACGAACTCCTCGCACTTCCCAGAGTAGATGAATAGGAACTTCAACCTCAATAAGACTATCGGAATAAAGTTTTAATTTCGCAGACTTCTCTAATTTTTTTAGAGATAATACCCGCCCCGTACCCAGACTTTCACCTCTCCGGTTTATGAATACGACGAAATTTCCGGGCTCAGGCGGCGCATCTTTCTCTCTCCAGGAAAACGTCATATTTCCCATGGAGCGATTTTCAGGTTCATTTAATAAAAAGGGAGTTGCACTCGGACAGACACCTAAACAAAGACCACACGCCGTACAAGCCGACTCATCGAGAATCGGATGAGGCTCCACTCCCGTTTTTCGTGAACGGAGTCGATCAAGCTTGATGGCCTGAGTGGGACACGCTCGCTCGCAGAGGTCACATGCGATGGTTTCCACGCACTCGATTCCGGCGATGGGTTTTTCCTTATAGAGAGTCTTAGGGAGACCTGAAAAATCTTTAATGTTTTTTAGAACGGTTCCGGATGTCCACTTTCCTGTGTATGAAATTTCGAACGGCTCCTCGAAGTGTTTCATCATCCGCTTCATTCGATTTCTAGAACGACGAAGGATCGCCTCAAGCTCATCGCGCGAATCACCCAACTCCGGTAATAGAGCACGCGAAATTCGTGCGGCAAGCATTTGCGCTCGCGTTTCCTCAAGCATCCAGCCTTCAGGATCTGATTCGCGATCACTTAGCGCCGACTGTTCAAGCTCAAAAAGTAAACTCCCAGGAGGATGCTCTTTGAGTGCCTCGCTCTTACTATAAGGACCAAAGCTCGCGATCCTCGATAG
>JBGSHQ010000271.1:0-3088 GCA_041752095.1 Bdellovibrionia bacterium | reverse complement strand
TCTTGCTGAATGACCGACGCGAGACGTGCTTTACGATTTTCTTGCATACTTCCTTACTGCTTATTTCACTGCTAATTAATTATGCGTTCAGTTCTGGTGTGATGAGATCGATCTGGTAAGCTTCGATAATGTCACCGATTTTAAGATCGTTGAACTTCTCAATCCCCATTCCGCACTCAAACCCTTCAGCGACTTCTTTAGCGTCATCTTTAAAGCGTTTTAGTGTCGAGAGTTTTCCATCGAACACGACTCGAGAGTCGCGAAGGAGGCGAACGTTTGCACCCCGGAGAATTTTTCCATCGACGACTGCGCATCCCGCAACCAGACCCAGTTTTGGAACCATAAAGACCTGACGAACTTCGGCGCGCCCGAGGAAACGTTCGACTTTCTTTTTATCCAGGATTCCAGTCATCGCGAGTTTTACATCGTCGATGAGCTCATAAATGATCTGGTAGGTTTTAATTTCGACATGTTCAGCTTCAGCAACTTTTCGTGCGTTCGTTTCCGGGCGAACGTTAAAACCAAGGATGATCGCCTTCGACGCCTGCGCAAGCATGACATCCGTTTCAGTGATTCCGCCTGGAGCCGCGAAAAGAACTTTCACTTTCACTTTCTCGGTAGCGAGTTTTAGTAAGCTATCTCGAATGGCTTCGACCGATCCAGAAACGTCAGCTTTTAAGATGACGTTTAGTTCTTTAATAGCGCCGGCCTGTACCTTAGCAAAGATATCTTCAAGAGATACCTTACCTGCAATTGCTTTTTCAGCCATGACGATCCCTTTACGGTGATCGATCAGTGCACGAGCGGTAGCATCGTCTTCGACGACATCGAATCGCTCGCCTGCAGAAGGTAGCCCTTCGAATCCTAAGATTTCGACTGGCATCCCAGGAGTTGTTTCTTTAAGTTGAGAGCCTTTATCGTTCATGAGTGATTTCACGCGTCCGGTAAAAAGACCGGAGGTAACGATATCACCGACACGAAGTGTTCCACGCTTTACGAGAACACTAGCCACTGGTCCACGGCCCTTTTCGAGCCGTGCTTCAAGCACGGTTCCAGAGGCTGGCGACTTTGGATTTGCTTTCAGATCGAGAACCTCAGCGTTCAGGAGAATCGCCTCGAGTAGTTCATCGATACCTGTTTTCTTCGCAGCTGAAACCGGCACGAACTGAGATTGTCCGCCCCAGTCTTCAGCGAGAAGGTCGAGTTCAGCTAACTGTTGTTTAATTTTTTCTGGATTCGCTCCTGGCTTATCCATTTTATTCATCGCAACGATGATCGGAACTCCCGCAGCTTTTGCGTGAGAGAGGGCTTCACGCGTTTGAGGCATGACTCCGTCATCAGCAGCAACTACGAGAATCACGATATCTGTAACGTTTGCACCTCGTGCTCGCATCGCAGTGAAAGCTTCGTGACCAGGAGTATCGATGAAGGAAATCAGTTTTCCGCTCTTCTCGACAGTGTACGCACCGAGGTGCTGGGTGATTCCACCCGCTTCTCCGGCAGCGACCTTCGCTGAACGAATCGCATCGAGGAGTGAGGTTTTACCATGGTCGACGTGACCCATAATGGTAACAACGGGAGGGCGTGAGATCAGATCCGCAGAGTCTTCTTCTGACGATTCCAATACCGCTTCTTCTTTGAAGGCGATATTTTTTACTTCGTGTTGGAACTCAGGTCCCACGAGAGTGGCTGTATCGAAGTCGATCGCCTGGTTCATCGAGGCCATCACTCCCATTCCCATGAGTTTTCTGATGACATCCGTCGCTTTTACGTTCATTTGAGCAGCGAAATCAGCGACAGAAATAGTGTCTCCCATTTCAACCACTCGTTTATGAGCGGCTGCGACGGTTTTCTGAGTTCGTTTCAGTTCTTTACCGACTGGAATTCGTTTGCGCTTCGGCATGAAGACGACTTCTTTTTTCCGGTAATCAGCGAAGCGAACATCTTCAGGTTTAATTTCTCCTGCAAGGCGATCTCCGCCTCCTTTTTTCTTCGCAATTTCATCCTCGGCCATTTGGTCGAGGTTTTCTTTCGTCATCCGAATGATTCGGAATCCGTCTTTATCGGCGCCTGTTGCAGTTCCCTTAACGCCAATCGCGTTTGGATTTCGCACGCCACCCGTGGTTGGTGAGGCAGGTTTCACAGCCGGTGCTTGAGCAATGATTCGTAGCTTATTCACTGGCGAAGCATCCACCATCGTCAGGAAGCTTTTTCGGGAAGCAGGAGCTGGACGCCCACCAATGGTGATTCGTCCTGTAGGGGCGGGTGGAGTGGAAGGTTCGGCTTCGTTCGATTCAGAATTCGAAGAAGTAGCCTTCATTTCTGTTGGCTCAGTCGGTTGGTCCGAAGCTTCATTCACTGGGGTTTCAATCTCTTGTTTCGGCTCTTCGACCGGATCAGGTTCCGCACCGACAGAGTGAGCGAGAGCAGCTGCTTTAGCTGCAGCGCTTGAAACAGGTTTTGCTTCAGCGTCGGTAGCACCCGTCCGTTTCATGACTACAGTCTGGGATGCGGTTTCACCGCCTTCTTCAGCTTTTGAACGACGACGAATGATGGGACTTGATCCTGATGCTGTTTCCTTTGCAGCTGCGGCTTCGGCAGCTTCTTTTACAGCGGCTGCTTTTGAAGAAGTTTTTGCTGGAGCTTTCGTGATCGTTTTTGCTGCCGCCTTTTTCGCGACTGGCTTATCGTAATTGACCGTATCGATCGGCTCTTCGACCTTCTTTTTTCGAGTGACCGCTTTAGCCGCGGTTTTTTTTGCAGGCTCTGCTTTCTTTGGCTTGTCGATTAACGATTCCCGAGCCGTGAGTACATCGGCCTCAGCGAGATCGCTCATATGGTTTTTCACCTTAATGTTTAAGCCCGCGAGCTTATCCACTAAGGAAATTGAATCCACACCGAGTTCTTTTGCGAGTTCGTAGACTTTCATCGTAGTGCCTTGGGTCTGTTGTTCCACTCTGTCATTTCTCCTGAAGGTAAAGTTGAGTTAGGGCGAGCCGGGTTGCATTCTGTGCACCGACTTGCCTTAGCTCTCCTTACTTTCAGAAACTTTGGTTTCAGTAACGTTCTTCATCATTTCACGGAGGCG
>JBGSHQ010000270.1:0-4167 GCA_041752095.1 Bdellovibrionia bacterium | reverse complement strand
ATCGGGGTGCTTTTCATTATATCGTTAAACCTTTTAAGCTGACGGAGATCGCCGTAAATGTTCAGCGAGCGGCTGAGCACAGAAAACTAAAACTCGATAACTCTGCTCTCCGTCAGGAAATTAAGAAATCCTGGAGCTTAGGTAACGTCATCGGTAAAAGTCCCGAGATGAAGGCGGTTTTCGACCTAGTTGCCCGAGTTTCTCAAGCGACCGCTAACGTTTTAATCACTGGCGAAAGCGGTACCGGGAAAGAAATGGTCGCGCGTGCGATACACGATAATGGGCCTCGCGCTAAAAAGCCTTTTATCGCGATTAACTGCACTGCAATTCCAGAAAATCTCTTAGAGTCTGAGTTATTTGGGCACGCAAAGGGATCATTCACGGGCGCATTACAGAGAAAACGAGGTCTTTTCGAAGAGGCCGAAGGCGGGACACTGTTCCTCGATGAAATCGGAGACATGAATGTTCAGCTCCAGTCGAAACTCCTTCGTGTGATCCAGGAAAAGAAAGTCAGGGCCGTAGGCGATAACTCCTCACATGATGTAAACGTCAGGATCATTGCCGCTACCCATAAGGACCTTAAAGCGGCGATGAAAGAGGGCCGATTTAGGGATGACCTTTATTATCGACTCAGCGTGATTCCAGTGGTGATTCCACCCCTCAGAAATCGGAAAGAAGACATCCCACTCCTCGCAGAATATTTTTTAAAGAAATACGCAGCCGCTAATAACCTAAAGGTAAAAGGTTTTACTAAACGGAGTGTTGCGAAACTCGTAGGCTTAAAGTGGGAAGGAAACGTTCGGGAGCTTGAAAATGCAATCGAGCGTGCCGTGGTTTTATGCTCAGGCTCGCTGATTGATGAAAATGATATCCCATCCGGAGAAATTGAAAGCGCTGAAGGATTCTTTACTCACTCCACAGGTGATTATCCGACGATCACCCAGTTAGAAGAGCGTTACATGAAGCTTGTTCTCGAGAAGACAGGGGGTCGTAAAGATAAAGCGGCCCAGATTTTAGGTATAAATCGCCGTACACTCTACCGTAAAGAGCGCGAATACGGCCTTATTCCTGCTGGATCTCCTGAGGAAGAAGATTTAAGTCAGGCCGCCGCTCTCGAAAACGACGACTCGAACTAAGGATTCAAGCTTAGATTACTGAAGCTGTGAGTTCGGCTTTGTTTTTAGCTCTACTGGATTTGAAATGAGATCGAGCTGATCTAAGCGTGAGCGGACCTTCTCAGGAAGGTGTGTTCCAGAGCTTCCCGTATATCCGAAGTAAACACTCTCTTCGTAATTTCTAAAGCACTGACGGGCTTTTTCGGTGTGAGGAACCTTATAAATGCAAGAGAGGTAATAAAACTCATGCATTTCGTTTAAGTTCATATTCCCAAGGACTTCGTATGCGACGCCCGCAAGATAAAGACCGTCAGCAGCGTACTTTCCATTGGGTGAGAAACCTAAGAGATCATGAACTGCGCTGGTTGCGCGGAGGTAGAGCATGTCGGCTGAACGATCGGTCGGATACTTCTGGGCAGCTTTAGCAGCTTCACTTAAACGTTTTGCTTCGCGGAAGTAATCTTCTTCGTACTTCAGTTGTGCGGGTTTCTCTGCTTTCCAAGCAGTTAAGCTCTGTTTCCAGGCGGTCGCTTGTTCCTTCAGAAAGTATGGAACGCGAGGTGATTTTAACGTGAGTTCTACGATTTTTAGAGCGAGGTCCGCATCCTTTTTCACTCGAACAGAAAGTGCAAGGCTTGAACGAATCGCTTTTTCCCATTCGAATGGAGTTTCTTTAGCAAATTTTTCGTCCTGAATTAGGCGCTGATATTCTTCGAGTGCGCGGTCGAACTGTCGAACCGAAGCAAGGTAGTCTGCTTTATCGAGACTCTTCAGAGAGTCGATCAGTGGTGCTGAGTTAGAGGCAGTAAACTGAAAGCTAGGTCCTGAATTACTCCGAGTATGGCAGGCCAGGCAGTAAGTCGTAAGACCCTTTAAACTCTTACGAGCATAACCCCGGTAACCCGAAGTAAGGGTGAGGTAAGCCTGATCGGTTTCATCAGCAAAAAGTTTTGCAATGAGTTGGATACTCGGATCCAGATCGGGAGACTGCACATCTTTTCCATTAAGCGAGTGAGCAAGTTTCGAAAGTTTCTCGACGTTCTTTTCAATTTTTTTTGCGTTCTTAGGAGAATTGAAGCGTTCATCGCTGTTCAGATCGATTAAAAGTTCAGTGAAGGTTTTTTCGATCCCGCGCATTTTCTCTGGCCACGTATTGACCGTATGTTTCGCAGGGACTTCGCCACCGAGAGCATAAACGGGTAGGGCGCTAAGAATGAGAAAAACGCTTTTGCAGGCGACAGAACACTTCAATCCCCATAGTTTCATCGAGAAGATCCTTAGAGTTTAAACAGCTGGTTTATAGAATGCCTCTAAAGTGTCGGTCAGAACTCGAAGTGCGTCAACAGCGGTGAAAATCCCAACGACTTTTCCGTTTGCCTGTTGAATAATGGCGCAACCGAATTTCTGCTCAGCCATTTCAGAAACCACCTGATTTAGAGGAGCTTCTGGATGAATCGTGTAAGGCTCGGGTGTCATAACATCGTCGACGAGCAGTTTCTGTGGGTCACCAAATGCAGACGCAAGCTTAACGTCGCGATCGGTAATGACTCCCATCAGTTTTCCACCTTCCTGCACGGGAAGGTGTCGAATTCGGTGTTCACGCATCATGCTGAGTGCAGTATTCAGTGGAATTTTTAACCCGATCGTATGGGGCATCGGAGTCATATATTTTTGGATGAGTGGCATTTGTTTCATGGTGGGTTCTCCTTTTAAGATTGAATCAGATCCTATAAAGCATCTTTCAGGCCAAAAAGGGCTGCCTGGAGCGTCATTTCACAAACACTTAAATGAGTTAGAGAATTCCGAATTTATAAGTACTGCGGTTTTTAACGCGATTATAAAAACGGGACGGAATGTCTCGTGGGATGGTTTTTCTGTCACTCGTTACAAACGAGAATGGTAAAACTGAGCGGATTTACACGGGTTTACTCTGGCACGAGAGATGCGATATAAATCCCATATGAAAATTTTATGGGCTGTTGATGCACTTGATCCGTATCCAGAAAACATGTCGAAGATTGTTCGTGTTCTTGACCTCATTACGAAAACCGGTGGGGCAGAGATTTACCCCGTGTATGTTCTTAGTCCTGAACAACTCGGACTTGCTACCGACTTCAACCCACCAATGCTTGAAAGCCAAATTGAAGATAGGGCTCAGAAAGCACTGAATCAGTGCATGCAGGATATTCGGCTCTCTGGGCTGAAAAAGCCCGAGCTTGTGATTCACCACAGAAACTCTTTAAAAGGGTCTGTAGGAAAACTTGTAGATTATGCGGAAAAAAATAGGTTTGATCTGATTATTGAAGGCACTCACGGAAGAAACGGGGTCCAGCGTGCATTCATGGGTAGTTTTGCAGAAGAGCTCCTTCTTCAGTCTAGAACACCGGTGCTCGTCGTAGGACCGAGTAATGAAATTTCTACGGACACAGAGAACCGGATATTGATACCTACGGATCTTGAACATCCGGGATCTGCCTTTATTAAGAAAGCGTTTAAATTTTCTTCCGAAATTAAAGCAAAAGTATCTTTACTCCACGCGATCCCCAGACCCATCGAAACTTTTTTTCAATCAGGAGTATATCTACTAGCGGGTTCATGGGTTCCTGTCCCGATGTACATTAAGGAAGAAAAACTAAAACAAGAGCCAAAAATGGCTCTACTGACTGCAGAGGCGAAAGCGGCGGGACTCAGCTGCGATTCTCTGGTCGATCACGAGTGTAACGGAATCGTGGAGTCGATTTTAAACCAAGTGAAGTCTAAGAAAATCACTTTTATTGCTCTAGAGGCGCAAAGCGGAAAGATCAGTTCGCTTCTCCTTGGAAGCATCACCCGAAAACTTGTACGCGAGTCACCTGTGCCGGTCTGGGTCTTTAGGGCTTCTTAGAAATATTAACTTCTAGTTCCTCGACGAGCTTCTTTAGCTGCTGGAGAAGTTTTTCGTCAGTTCTCACTTCTTCTTGGATTTCAGAAACTTCTTCCTCGATCGAACGAAGTTCAGGACCTACAAGTGCACCGACGAAAATAGCCATATAGGACCAAAGAAAGACAGCGC
>JBGSHQ010000269.1:0-5847 GCA_041752095.1 Bdellovibrionia bacterium | reverse complement strand
TACGAGGAGTTCCTAAAACAGCAGGTGACTCAATTAAAGGTAGCGCTTCCTCTGCAACTACCACTGCGACTTCTTCCGTACCTGGAATAACTGCGGGAAGCTCCACTTCCTCAACTCAGGCGCTTAAGAAAAAATCTTTTAAAGACAAATTACATCTTAGTGTTTTAGTCGAATATTACGGATCATCCGCAGCCGATCCTTTTTCTGGAGTTCAGACGGATAAAAATGGGAACTATGGACAAGATCCTAACTCTCCCATTTCCTTGAACACGACTATTAGTCCTGGGGTTGAACTCACATCGAACCTGACACTTTCTGTAAATGCAAACTTCGAAACAGTGGCCGAAAACGATCCAACAGCGCCAGATAATTACGACGCTGGGTCTCCATTCCGACTCCGTAGTGATCGATCTTTTTTAAGACTAAATGTTGGGAAGTTTTTTAAATCGAAAAACTTTTTATGGAACGGTGATTTCAGAATTTATGGAGCAGGAATGGACGGTTGGACTACCGGTGCCGGACTTCATAAGTATCTACGTTCGGGTCAGAACTTTATATACACTCTTAATTCCAGAACTCGATTAGCCGCATATAACTCGATTCGTTGGTACGACTGGAGCCAAGAAGCAATCGGTCAAAACACTGTAGACTTTCGAACGACCATTGGTCCCGCGATTGAATTTCAAGCATCAGATCAATTCGGTCTCTCACTCTCTTTCAACATGGACTATGCTCGAAATGCTAAAACACTCGCAATCAACTCAACTTCCGCATTCCGAGGTGAAGACTTTGGATCTTTCTTTGAACTCGGAGCAACGATTGATGCAAATAAGAGTATAAATATCAACCCGTACATCGACTTCTATCCTGCAAATCCGAACATGGACACTGCACAGATGGGCGTCAACCTCGCTCTGATCATTCTCTAATCTTCAGACTGAAACGAATCTACACAGCCGGCCTGGAAGGATCTCCTTCCAGGCCGTTTAGTTTTTGACGACATGAAGAGCGTGAAATTCCTCTCCCCACCGTCTCCCTCTTGTCATGACGACACGCCTCCCTTAACCTAAATAGAAGAAATGACTGATCTAGAGTGGTACCTCGAAATCGGCGGGAAGCAGTCGGGCCCCCACGCAGCGAAAGAAATCGTAGATTTAGTGCGAGCGGGAAGAATTCCCGCAAACGCACAAGTCACCGCCGCACGCATGTCCGGTGATTGGGTCGCCGCTAAAGATCTCGTTGATGCATACGACGAGCTTTATAAAAAAAGCTCAATCCCGCAGCCCGTCCAGGCCGACTCCACACTCATTTTAAATAAAACGGCACCCGTGATGAGTGCTGAAGGAAATTTTAAAGCCCCACCGCGCCCAACTGAGCAACTCGAGGCGACGAAGAGTATCATCATTAACCGCGCAGAACTCGATAACACGCCTGATCCTACAGAAGCCCTCTTCCAAGCGATTCAAGCTGTGAGAGAAAAATCGAGTACAAAAAATTCAGCCTCGACTGCGACTCTCCCTACAAGTTCTACCGCTCAAAAAAATGATTACTCGCCATCGAATCGAAGCTCACGCGTTCCATCCCAACTCGTGCTCATCATTACACTTGCCGCAATTTTTGGCGGAACGATCTACGGAATTATGCAACTCCTCGGAAATAAAAAAACCGAAGGCGAGATGAAGAAGCCACCCGCACGGGTTGAGATGAGTAAACGGGATACTCAGGCACCATCCGAGGCTTCTGCGAGCAAACAGTTACTCGGCAGCGATGAATCCGGTACGGCTTCACCGAGAAAGCCTGGATCCCCAATCACACCAATGAGGCCTTCTGTAAAAATGCCAAGCCGCGGCGCAAATTCCAGGATTGAAAAAGGTGGCGGAGCGCGTTATCGCGATGAACGCGACCAAATTGATGAAGAAGTGGATGAAGTGGATGAGCAACCCGCGAACATGCAACCTCACCTTCCTGGCGGGGACACCGGAGGCACTCCAGTAGATCCATCACAGGTTCCACTCGACCGAGTCATCCCTGAGTCTATACAGAATATGACCACTCCGACCGAAGGCGCGTCGAACGAATAATCGAGGCCTGAGTCGTCTCTTGCCCTCATCTCCTCTCCCGAATAAGCTCGGGGGCTGATGAAAATGAAACCCCTCTTCATCACTTTCGAAGGAACCGAAGGCGCAGGAAAATCTACGCTGATCACTGAACTCGCGCGCCTTCTCGAATCAGAAGGTTATTCCGTCGTCACTACGCGAGAACCGGGCGGAAGCAAGGTTGCCGAAAAAATTCGTTCGCTGATTTTAAGCGAAGAGATGGATCCCTGGACAGAAGCCTTTCTTTACGAGGCAGCTCGAGCCGAGCACTTACAGAAAACGATTCTACCTGCGTTAAAGAAAAAAGCGATCGTACTGTGCGATCGATTCACCGACTCCACCCTCGCTTATCAAGGTAAAGCCCGGGGGCTGGACTGGAAGACACTTCGGCGACTTAATAAAATCGCGGCAGGCGGACTCGTTCCGAACCTCACTGTTTTCGTCGATATCGATCCGGCCCGTGGACTTAAGGAAGCAAAAGACCCAAATCGCTTCGAAGCCGAAGGCGTAAAATTTCAATCCCTCGTTAGAAATGGATTTCTAAAAATTATTAAAGAAGAACCGAAGAGGTTTTTAAAAATCAAAGCTCGCTCAGGAACCCCAACCCAAATGGCTGAGTCACTCCGCTTAACACTCAGAAAGCGTCTAAAACTGTGAGTGCAGTACCGCGAACACCGAAAAATAAAAAAGCAGATTCATCTGAGGAGTCCGTACTTCCGGTCTCGCCCTTTTTGCTAGAAGCCCATTTAAATCCGATCGGCCATTCCATCGCTCAGTGGAGAGAACAGAAACGCATCCCGCCCGTCCTTCTCCTTTCCGGTCCTCGTGGATGCGGTAAAAGAGAAATGGCTTATCACATCGCCCAAACTCTCCAGTGTGAAAATGCGGGGTTCGGAGACACCGCCGAAGCTTCTTTTTTCGGTTCTCTTTTACCACCCGATTCATCCTCATCACCTGGCGTTACCGGACCTTGCGGAACATGCGGATCCTGTCTTCGCGCACTTTCAGGTCAGTCCCTCGATTTTCGAGAAATTCGTTCGCTTGAAGATTCCGAAACCTTAAAAATAGATCAGTTCCGCGAAATAAAAGAATCCCTCGGTTTTTCAGGATATAATGGCAGCAGTCGAATTTTTCTAATCACCGACGCTGAGCAGATGAATGCACAAGCCGCGAACTCCATCCTGAAAATTTTAGAGGAACCCCCCGAAGGTTGGTACTTCCTTCTCACTGCTTCTGACACTTCACTACTCCCGACCACTCTACTCTCCCGCTGCCAAGTTTTAAGAATGCGTCCCCTACCCGATTCGGTGCTCATAAAACTCCTCGAGCAGAAAGGTCTTCCCACCGACCGAATTTCCACTCTAGCCACCCTCTCACAAGGTTCCCTCTCCCGAGCCTTAGAACTGTCGAGCGAAGAAGCCTGGAAAATGCGTGGAACCCTTTTAGAATTCTTGATCTTCCCCCAAAAAAATTATTCTCCACTCATTGATTACGCCGCAGGAGAAACCGAACAGTTCCGACTTCTTCTCGACCAGTTCGAACAACTTTTAAACGACCTCATTGTTCGTGCAAAAAGCCCGAATACGGAATTTAAAAATCGAGATGCGAGGCGGACTCTCGAAGATCACACCGCAAGGTGCGTGAAGAAAAAAGGGGGCATGGATCAAGCGGTCACATTCTGGATTGACCGTTCAGAACGCCTCTTTAAAATTCGTCGCGAGATGAAAGTTTTAAATTCAAAAATTTTAGCGGGTGATTTTCTCGCCCCTTGGATGGATGCAGTCTAATGGCACTCCTCTCGGTCCCTCTTGCACTTTCAGTAGCTGTTTCACTCGGCGAACAGGTTCTTGAATCCTATTTTCCAAAAACCGATGGAAATCATGTCTCTTACTCCTGTGGTCGAGATATTGACCTTCGCGAAGCCGGGCACAGCATGAATGGAATGCCATTTTTAAACCAAGGGGATCTGAATGTCTGCTCGCCCTACACCGCTTCGACTCTCATCGATGCATGGAGAACCGAAAAAGCGGGTAAAGCTCTTAAACCTGAAGAACGCACTTCTCCGCTTGCACTCGCGATCGAGTTTGCAGCAAAAAATGATTTTCCCTATTCATTCCCGGTCCAAAACTCGACCGATCCGCTTGCGATTGAGAAATTTCGCTGGGGTGGGATTGTCTGCGTCTCTATAAATTCTGCACGAGAAATCGGAGTTTGCTCTGACGATGTATTAAAAGAAACCCAGGGCCAGAGTCTAGAAGCACTTTCTAAGGCAGATGCTTTATACCACGTGCTTCGCGACTATCAGAAAATGAAACCCGAAATTCGGGAAGAAAAGCGGAATAAAATCGCTACTCGGATTTATACGATTTTAAGCTCACTTCCTCCTGCTTTAGATTCCAGATTTATCCCGACGAAAAAGCAAATCAGTGAAGAACTCGCTTTTTTTACGGGCGACGATCCTTATGTTCCAATGTCTCGACTCTTACTCGCTAAATGCAGAAGTCAACGCACCTCCATTCCAGATCTTCCCCACTGCCGAACGAAATTCGATGCGGGGCTCGATGCTTATGGATGGAGCTTTTCACGTGTACCGTTTCGAGAATCAGAAACCTTTAAAACCGTGAATGAACTTCTTGCTCGTGAGAAACCGATGCCGATTGCAATTGCGTACTGCCACCGCGTGATTCGAAAAGGTGTTAGCTATGAACCCACCTCGATTCTCCGAGAAAACTGCAGCCAACACTGGAGTCTCATCATCGGCAGTCGCCAACAAAACGGACGCTGCAAATTCCTCGTCCGGGATACTGACGGAGGAAATCCAGACCGAGTTTCGCCCGATTGGGAAATCGACCGTGGGGATGTTTGGGTGGATGCTGAAAAACTCATGAGCGCAGTTTATGCGCTCGAGTGGCTCGAATAAATTTAAGCTTTCACTTTTAAAACAGCGTTCGTATGAAAACTAAGTTTTCCCGTTAATAAGTGCCAGAACATGATGAAATCCGACGCTAGACTGTAGAACGGCCACTTAAATGTAGCAGGCCGATTTTTTTCAAAAAAGAAATGTCCAGTCCATGCAGGTGCATATCCAACGACTAAGAGAAGTGGGAAAAAAGCCCAATTTCCCGTCGTGATGATAGCAGCGAGAGAAAGAATGACCATGAACGTTCCGAAAAAGTGAAGAACCTTGCACGTCTGATTTTTATGTTCGCCGAGATAAAACGGATAGAACTCTTTTAAGCTATTAAATGTCATGGTCGATACCCTTCGTCTGCCGCTAAAATTCGCTCACGAAGGTGATTGACTTCTTTCAGTCGATCGTCCTCAGACCTTCCGAGCTCTAATGCCCAAACCTTGGAAAGCGGCTCTATCCAAGGCTCAGCATGATCCTTCCTACATAAATAAAGAGGAAGGCGTCTAAAATAAAAATCATCCAGCCCCAGAACCATTTCTTTCTGGATCGCATGGCGAAGCTGCGCTTCTAAATACGGAAACCCCTCAGGACTCGAGATTGATTCTGGAAATTTTTCATGAATCTCTAAAATTTCACGAGCATCCGCTCCGTAACGATCGATCAGAGATTTTAATAAACCAGAACGCGGGTCCGATTTTTTAAGTCGAAGGTCATCTCGAAGTTGATCTACTGCTTTACGGGTAACAGCGGGATTTACAGGTGATTCGGTTTTAGACATTAACCAGTGAGATACACGAGGAGCGCGGTCTTTCCAAAAATCTTCCGTCCAGAATTCAAGCG
>JBGSHQ010000268.1:0-7804 GCA_041752095.1 Bdellovibrionia bacterium | reverse complement strand
AAGATTCCGAAAAAAAGATGGCATAACCTTTTTCAGCTTTCTCAGGAGCAAATTTACGAAGGCTGGCGGATTTCGAATCCGTTTCTTTACCATTCGGCGTTTCGAGCTTTCTAAGCGGTTTTCCACTCTCTGACGTAATGCTGATCGGCGATTTTAATTCTTTCTGAATACGAATGAGTTCAGTAATAAAAAAGACGCGTGCTAGAGAACTCGCTTTCGGTGATCTCGCTTCGAACTCTCGGTAACTACTCGAATGAATAAGTCCGTTTAAAACCCCTTCGATCGAAGCTCCCTGATTTAAACCCGAAAGATACTCGCCGAAACGAGTAGAGTCCTGCGGTAGTTTTTCAAAAACGGCTTGGTTTAATTCGGATAGAATTTCTGAGTTTTCACGGTTCTGTTTTACCTCTACTGATTCAATACGTGCAGTGTTCGAGGGAGACGGATTCCGATTACAGCCTTGAGTAGTTAAAAATCCAACTACGATAAAAACCCCAAGCCACGGAGATCCGAGTGCTTTAGGTGGACGGGATTTACCCATAAACCCTGCGAGTACCAGAACGGTGAAAACGTAAGGTAAAATTTGTATAAACTGAACCGGTATCGGGTCATCTCCGAAGAGAGGCACTCCCTGAAGGCGAATTTGGAGAGCGTCCATTAAACCGAAAAAGAGACAAGCGAATAGGGTTGGAATCGGTTTCCACTTTCCAAAAATGAGTGCGGCGAGTGCCATAAAACCGCGCCCTGCAGTCATACCTCGTGAAAACGAAGAGGAAAGAAAAATGGAGAGCGTCGCTCCTCCCATTCCTGCGAGTGCGCCAGCTCCGAGCACACCCATCCACCGAATGCGACGAACCGGAATTCCGGCGGTACTGAGTGCCTCAGGATGTTCTCCCGCAAACCCGAGCCAGAGGCCTAAACGCGAGTACTTAAACCAGGCTGCGACTGCGATGACGGCGAGGAGTGCGAGATAAAGCGGTTCATTCGAAAACCGGTCCTGCAGTTCAAGGGACGGCGTAGCCCCTGTCGAATCGAATAGAAGTTTTGATAATAGTGGAGTGACGCCGAAAGCGAGCAGATTTATCGCGGTACCCGCTACGATCTGATCTGCGCGAAACTGAATCACAAAAAGTGCATAAATCGCAGAAAGTAGAATTCCAGCGCCGACTCCAGCTAAAGCCCCCATCCACGGTGAATGAGTGAAATAGGCAACCGAAGCAGCAGCAAATGCCCCGACGAGCATAAGTCCTTCTAACGCAATATTAATCACCCCAGCGCGCTCACTCATGATCCCACCTGTAGCGGTGAAAACCAGGGGAACTGAAACTCGGAACATCGAAAGAATAATGGAGAGGATCATGTACCACTCCCGCGAAGGCGTTTTAGAATTTTATCCCAGAAACCAGTCGCAGATACGGTGAGAATAATTAGCGCTTGGAGAATGAGACTAAAATCACGCGTAACCTTCTCTGTTTCTAAATCAAGCGCTGCTGTGCCTTTATGGAGTGCACCGAAAAGTAGCGCTGCGAGCACAACCCCGAGAGGGCGATTTCGTCCGAGTAAGGCTACAGCGATTCCCATAAACCCATATTCAGGGGAGAAGCCCATCTTAAATTTACCGACGCTTCCTAAGATTTCATTGATTCCGACCATACCAGCGACCCCGCCGGCGAGTGACATCGCAATCATGCGAACGCGTGCCGAATTAATCCCGACCGTTCGTGATGCATCTTCGTTATCCCCTACCGCACGGATCTCGTAACCGAGCGTCGTTCTCCACAGAAGGATCCAAACTAAAACGGCGGTGAGGAGAGCTAAGATAAATGAAAAGTTCAGTGGAGTATCGCCGAACCAGTTCCACTTTTCGAAAAGATACTGAGGCGCCACCATTCCAGTTTCAGGGTTCTGGTTCTCAGTTGTTTTAAAGTGATAAAGAGTGAGGTAACTCGTGAGTCCGACCGCGATGAAATTCATCATGATGGTGTTAATCACTTCATGAGAGCCTCGCTTCGCCCTTAAATAGCCTGGAATAAATCCCCACGCAGCGCCACCAAGTATCGCGGCGAATGAAGCAAAGACTGGCGCAAACCACGCAGGCACTCCTGGAAACTGAATTCCGACGAGTGCCGCGGCCATTGCGCCCCAGAGGAGCTGACCTTCGGATCCGATATTGAAAAGTCCGGCTTGAAACGCGATCGCAACCGAAAGACCGGTAAAAATAAGTGGGGTTGCATAAAACAATGTCATTCCTAAGTCTTCGCGAGTTCCAACTGAACTTTTAATCAGTGTTTTTAAAACGAGAAGGGGTGAATCTCCAATTAGCTTCACCGCGAGTAGCGCGATAGCAACGCCTAAAATCACGGCAGCAACGGGCTGAAGGATCCCCACTAGAGAATCCCGTAAAGAAAATGGAGCGCGAAGGCTCGGTTCCTTTAATGTACGGTCCATGTGATTCATCGGATGTTTTTTCACCTAGAGCCGCCTCCCATCACATTTCCGATTTCTTTCTCAGTCACTTCTCCACGTTTAAACTCGGCGACAATTCGTCCGGAATAGAAAACGAGAATACGGTCGGAGAGTTGGAGAATTTCGTCGAGTTCCGATGAAACGAGTAACACCCCTACTCCCTCACTTCGCGCTTTCAAAATTCGTCCATGAATAAACTCGATCGCTCCAACATCCACGCCACGCGTAGGCTGTGCAACGACTAAAACCTTCGGATCTTTTTCAAACTCCCGTGCGATGATCACCTTCTGCTGGTTTCCACCGGAAAGGCCACGCATTTTAACATCTGTTCTTCTCGGACGGATATCAAAGACCTCAAGCGCGCGTGCTACACCCGCACGGATCCAGCGGCGCCTGAGCCATCCATACCAAGAGTACGCCCCCTGCTGGCCCAGAATAAAATTGTCTTCTACGCTTCGATCGAGCAGTAGCCCCTGGGAGTGGCGATCCTGCGGGACATAACCGACACCCGCGCGCAGGATATGCGAAGTTGATTTTCGAGAAACCTCATGACCAAAAACTTTTACCGATCCTGAGTCGAGCACACCCTTTTCACTCGGGTGAAAAATCGCTTCTAAGAGTTCGCTCTGTCCATTCCCCTCGACCCCTGCAATGCCTACGATCTCTCCTTCCCGAACAGAAAGCGTGACGTCTTTTAAAACGGGAAGTGAGGACCTGCTCGCTTTCAAACCTGATACTTCGAGGACTGATTTTCCGGGTTCGTTCGTTGAAACCGCTAGAGAGAGATGCACACTTCGACCGACCATGAGATCCGCTAACTTCTGCACAGTTGCTTCACTCGTTGGGAGCTCTCCACTCACTCTTCCCTGTCGAAATACGGTGACATGATCGGCAAACGCCATCACTTCTTTTAACTTATGAGTGATGATGAGAATCGTTTTTCCTTCGTCGCGAAGGCTACGAAGGTTTTCGAGGAGCTTCACAACTTCGGGCGGAGTGAGAACCGCGGTCGGTTCATCTAAAATTAAGATCTCGCATCCGCGGTAAAGGGTTTTTAAAATTTCGATCCGCTGCTGAACCCCGACGGCGAGTGTTTCGACTGCTGCTTCTAGCGGAACATCGAGTCCATACTTTTTAGAGAGTTCAGTAAGCTTCTTTCGCGCCGAATCCCGGTCGATCGGCCCAAGCATTCTCCCGGGTTCCGCGCCTAAAATAATATTATCTAAAACCGAATAGGGCCCTGCGAGCATGAAATGCTGATGGACCATTCCGATACCCATACGGATCGCGTCTTGTGGAGACTTAAATGAAACCGCCTCTCCACGAACATGGATCGTTCCGCCATTCGAGTCCGGGCGATAAAGCCCGTAGAGCATCTTCATGGCGGTTGATTTACCGGCGCCATTTTCTCCGATAATTCCGTGGATCGCGCCCTTCTTTACCGTGAATGTTATGCCTGCGTTTGCGACCGTAGTCCCAAAAGTTTTCGCAACATCCTTAAACTCGATAATGACTTCGTCGTTTCGACTCATTTTTTATCGTAGAAGTCAGGAACCTTAATTTTACCGGCGATAATTTCGGCTTTCAAAGCCTCAACCTTCGTCTTCATCTCTGGAGTTACGAGCGAGGCATTATGCGAGTCCATCGCATAATCGATCCCGGTATCTTTAAGTCCGAGACGACGTAGGCCAGGAGTGAACTTGCCTTTAGATACTTCGGAAATCACATCGAATACTGCTCGGTCTACTCGCTTTAACATCGAAGTTAGAACTTTTCCGGGTTTCACCCAGTTTTGGTTCGAGTCGACTCCGATGGCGAGAATTCCCTTTTCCTCGACCGCATCGAAAAGTCCTGCGCCACTTGCACCGGCAGCGTGAAAAATGATGTCCGCTTTTCCAGAGATCTGCGAAAGTGCGAGCTCTTTCGCACGAGGAGGGTTATGCCAAGCATCTCCCGTCACGCCGATATAGTTCGTGATGATCTTAATTTTCGGATTCACCTTTTTAGCGCCCGCCTCGTATCCCATCTGGAACCTGCGAATGAGAGGGATATCCATCCCTCCGATGAATCCAATAACACCGGTCTTACTCTTCATCGCGGCGAGAGCACCTACGAGATACGATCCTTCATGTTCTTGGAAAAGAGCAGTGATGACATTCGGGCCTTTCACTTCTGCATCGATGATCAGGAACTTTTTATCAGGGTGGAGAGGTGCCACTTTATTTAAAGCATCCGACTGGGAAACTCCGATTGCGATAATGAGATCGAAATCTTTTTTTGCAAAAGCTTTTAGCATCGGTTCGAACGAGTTTGCATCAGGTGCCTCGACGTATTTAATTTCAGCGCCGAGTTTTTCTTTTGCTTCCATCGCACCCGCGTACGCGGAAGTGTTAAAAGACTTATCGTCCTTCCCGCCCTTATCGAAAACGATGGCGACCTTCGGTCCGGCGAACGCGGACTGAGCGGCTAAAATAAAATATAGAATGGTCGAATAGAGTTTCACGGCTACCTCGTTAAAATATTTCTGGGGAACTCCCCTACGATCGCTGAGTCGAGGTGAAAAGTCAGCCGTGATTTAGATGATTTGGAAGCCTTATATGCAGCGCATATAAATATACCCTAAAAAGATTTTGGGTGTTTAGAACGAATAGATCCTGAGTGCGAAATGCTCGGGAGCCATTGGGCAAGGACGTGTCTCTGGACGCAGCTCAGGAACCGGTTTAACTTGATTCCGTGGAAGTGCTTTTCGAGATCCTTTTCCAATTCATCTTCGAGATATTTGGACAACTGATTTTTGAATTACTTGCAGAATTTGGCATCCGAGGCGTTCGGCATGCAACGAACGTTGAAAAACCTAAAAATCCCGCATTGGCGAGTTTTGGTTATATGATTCTGGCTGCGATTGCAGGCGGATGCAGTCTCTTCATCTTCCCGTCGCACATCGTTAAGTATCCTTCATTACGAATTATCAACCTACTACTAAGTCCTCTAGTAGTAGGGGTTTTCATGAGCCTTCGTCGAAAGAGCTTGATTAAAAATGGCAGAGCAGCGCTTCGATTGGACAGTTTTGTCTACGGCTTTGCTTTTGCGTTGGTTTTTGGGCTCGTTCGATTTTTCTTCGCTCACTAGTACCTAAATTCTCACCCGCCGACCGTTTTCCGAAGCGAAGGATTTTGATTTCTTTCCTCCCACGCATACCGGTTATGGACCGCGCAAAGCAGGCGCAAGTTCTCGGGATCCTCCGAACTCCCGCCGAGCGCGTAAGGATGGATATGATCAATCTGGAGCCGGTGGCGAGAAGCGCAGCGTTTTCCAGTCACTAAAGAAACAAACGCGCAGCCCTCGCTTTCTTTCATCCACACCTCGCGCTTTAACGAGGCGGGGATGAACCGCTTCCTTTTCACCGCCAGCGCTGGCGGTGATCCGACTTTTTTGCTCGGGTGCTCTTCTGATTTTTTCAGCGCGTTTTTCACCTTCTTTTTCGACGCCTTTTTCAAAGGATCATTCTTAAGCGCCCGGGTCGCGAGAAACCCGATCACATCGGAAAGACTCGCCGTATGCGGAAGTTCATGGGCGAACCGGTCCCGCGCCTCTTTCAGGAGCTTTAACGTTTCGGAATCGACCGAGATCGATTCCATACGGTGAGGACTTAACTTTTCGGCCACTTCGCGGGTCGACTTCCCGATCGTACCTAACACGAGTTCGCGCTTGGCTTCGACCGAGTAGTTCTGCCCGGATTTTGCTTCCGCGCGAAGGAAGCTTTGGACCAGCGAGAGCTGGGTTACTTTGACTTCGCCCGACTCCACCTTTTCTTCAAGCTCCGGAAGTTCTTTCAAAAGCCGCATGGCCGAGATGCGCCTCTGGGCGGAGCCTTCCGAATATTTAAGCTCATGAACCGCGTAATCAAAGAGGCTCGGATGCCCGCGCAGGGCATAGAGCTTCCGAACCTCGGCCTCCCGAAGGTGATGCAGCACTTGAAGCGTGATCTCGCGTTCCTCACGGGTAAGAGAAACGAGTTTTTCATGGAGCGAATCGTTTGAGAGTTTCATTTTCAAATCCTACACCCACTTTTCAGAGGCCTCTCGCGTGAGCGTAGAAAAACGAAAACCAGCTACGCGAATGAAAATAAAATTTTTGAAAAATAATTCAACTCAAGAAAAACACAGGCATTAAAATCGAAAATAGAAAGCTTTCAAGCTCCCACGCGCACGCGCACGAAAAAACTCGTCAAGGCATTCACAAAATAAATTTTCGGGGTTCGAACGCCGCAGAAAAACAGGCGCCGCAGAATCCGCCTGTCGAGTCTCGTCTATCGCCGATCAAACGCCCGACGCCGTGTGTATGTCCCTAATCTGAACCACTTACACCACACCGATTCTTCATCTTTTATCATCGACTCAGTAACCGAAGACAATGGAGATTATCGATAGCTGCTGCAAAACGACTGGCGCTCTTCGCCTTTAATACGAGAAAATCCGCAACATCTTGGAAGCTAGCGCCGCGGAAGTTGAATTTTTTCATCAACGAAATCATTTCGTCATCGCTCGGACGATGTCGCGTGAATGATTCGATATTTTCTGCGATTCGTTCGTCCAGCTCCTTCAAGTAGCTTTCGTTTGCTTGATTAAAAGCGCTCCCTGAGAAATCAATAAACTGTGCGGCAGACGTTGTTCTCTGATAGGCTGCTCGGCGAAGTGACTCAGCGAAAGCTCTCTTATTAACACTATTCTCAAGTTTTTTAAGGGCTTCACCATCCGGAGCGAGCTCGAGAAATTCAGTAATCCACTTCGCTTTCTCAGACTCACTGATCATTCTTGAACGATTCGATGATAAATCAGCTCTACTTAAGAAATCATCAATTCCTCTTTTATCGATCGACTTCGTCGATGAGTGTACGGCCGTTTGCATCGCCGAGATACCCTGAGCCGAAGTCGTCTGCTTTTCTTTAAAGTTTGGTAGAATCTTTTTTAGTTCAGATGATTGGTCGTTAGTAAAAGTAAACCTCGATGCTTGTTTCTCAAGTATTGGCGCAACAACAGCACTGAAGTCTCGAGAAGGAAGTCCGCGATAAAAAGTTTCGGTGATGGTTATGAACCCCTGGGCTAATTCAGCTTTTTCAAGCACATAGTAACTTAAGAGGTCCTCAATTGCCTGAGTTCCAGCATTTAAATAAATCTGGGAAAAGGCGCGATCATATTCTCTTGAATATCTTGCAGATCCCGAATGCAGCACACTTACCATTTTCTCTGCCAAACCAGGGACGGAGTTTAAAACTGGAATAAGTTTTTTCCGATTTTTATTCATGAGTATCACCCAATTTTTTACCCATTCTGGACTT
>JBGSHQ010000267.1:0-3534 GCA_041752095.1 Bdellovibrionia bacterium | reverse complement strand
GGAAGCACTCGATGCAATCCCTGCGGCATGAGGAAAAGTATTCGAGGATTTTACAGTGTAAACTCCTGAGAGTTCTGTTTCGCTTTTAAAATGAAACTGATTTAAAATTTCCGGAATTTTTTCTAGGCACCGATCCAGATGTTTTAAAAACTTTTCGATCCCGGCTTCAGAGAGTTTAGGAGATTCTCCTTTTCCGCCAACAGGGGTCTCGGGTGACCATGTCCTCGTAAAAGAGGTGCCGGGCTCATGACTGATTTCAAGATAAGTCGCGAGATTCGATAAAGTCATCGAAAGTGAAGAGTTTACGGGAATATTTCCTGCAACTGTCTTTTTCCCCATGTATTTCACGAGTGCGATATTCGAAGGAGATTTTACGAGAACCCTTTCCATACTCAGCGATCCTCCTGAATACCGGGCTCGAGTTTCAATCCACGCGAAAGCAATTTCAAACCAAACTCACGTTCCGCATACTCAACTACCGCGTCGATCCTACGACCATTTTCTAATGAATCGACCATAATCAGTGTCGCATCCGTTTGAAGCGCGCCACATCCCTTGACTCCAATGACACCAGGGATTCGAAGTAATGCTTCACGCTCTTTTTTTACGAAAGGAGCTTCGAGTCCGAGTGAGGAAAGAGCGACCGCAAAATCCGTAATCGCTTTACCCACCTCAAAATGATTTTTTTCATGAAGACCCTGGAATGCCCGAGTGACTGAAGGGGTCAATCCTTCCCGGAGGCCGGTTAAACCCAAGGTCATGAGATGAGAATGAGTGAGTGTCTTTCTGTTTTCGAGATGCGTGGCTGAAAAAACGAGTAAAGGGAGTTCAGAACTCTTAGCGCTCAGATCTGTGATGGACTTTTTTTCGGGATTCCATTCGATCGCGCCCCCACTCCACTGAGCGATTAGATCCGCCCCACTCGGTGGAATTCCTGAACTCGTACCGGCATTCACTCGTTTATATTCTTCCCACGCATTCAGTGGATCACGAATTCCTCTTGAATAAGCGGCGAGTGCGAATTCAGCTGTCGAGCGGCCGAAACCACCTAAACCTTTCCAAGGATCCGTGAATCGTCCACGAATGGGAGAACTTTTCTCCAGATAGCGACCTGCAGGACTTTCTGAATGAACCTCTAAATATTCAGGCACATCGGATTCGAGAGTAAAACGCGGACCGACCGCTACTACCCATGCGGGTAAGCCAACTAGGACCCCGTACTCACCCATCAGAAAAATTTTTCCTGGAATCGAAACTCGCATGAATTGCCTAATGGAGGCTCGAAGGAGAATTTTTTACGCTTTTTCGAATCTCTTCTAGAATTTCGATCGCCTGGGAAAGATTAATCTTTTTCTCTGCCTCAAGCACTACATTTAAACGATCTCGAACTTCACCAATTTCATGGACGTCAGCGCCCGCTGCGATCGCAAGATTTGCAGCATGGAGTTGCATATGTCCCTTCACGATACCTACCGTCGAGAGTGCTTTCAGTGCGCCGAGGTTCTGAACTAATCCAACAGCAGCACAAACTCGCGCGAGCTCATCTGCACGAGTCACTCCGAGCATTTTTAGAGCGATTTTCGCGGTGGGGTGAATTCGGGTCATTCCACCGACTGTACCTACGGCAAGCGGAGCCTCGAAACGACCGATGAGATCACCGCCCTCCATTCGCCATTCTGTGACAGGCTGGTATTTACCAGAACGAGCAGCGTAGGCATGAATTCCTGCTTCAGCCGCACGCCAGTCATTTCCGGTCGCAATGAGAATAGGATCGATTCCGTTTAATACGCCTTTATTATGAGTGGCAGCTCGGTAGGGATCGACCTTCGCAAAAAGAGCCGCTTCGACAATTCCCTGTCCGATCACTGGATCAATATTCCGAACTACGACTTCAGCAACGGCAAGCTTTCCATCCGTGAGATTCGATAAAATACAGAGGCCCACACGTTCATCAGTGATTTGTTCGATTCGCGGCTTCAAAGCCTCACAGACTTGATTAATCAGATTCGCGCCCATCGCATCACACGGGTCACAAAGGATGTGAAGAACCAGCATCGTTCCCGCAGGCTGAGATTCAAAAGCGGGACGAGGGAGTTCACGGATCACGATCTCACGAACTCCGCCGCCGCGTGCAACTAACCCTGGAATACATGCATTCGCAAGACTCACCAGCTCTTCACGAGAATCCGTGAGAGCACGCTTCGAATGACTGACGTTTCTCACGTTCGGGAGTTGGACTTGGCCTATGATCAGGCTTCCACGAGAATCCGTCCGAATCGATCCTTCGCGACGAACCCATTTCGCGGTCGATGAAGCTGCAGCTATAATCGACGTTTCTTCGACTGCCATCGGAATGAGGATGTCTTTTCCATCGATGCAGAAGTTCGTAGCAACGCCGATGGGGAGTGGAAAATATCCGACCACGTTTTCAATTAAATGTTCAGCAACATCGAGTGAGAATGGAGTTTCACCCGAAAGAATATTTATTTCATCCGTAGTGAGATCACAGAACTCCTTTACGCGCGCGAGACGATCCTTACGCGGGAGACGATGAAAGTTTTCAAGGAGTTCACGACGTTTATTCATAGCGAGGACTTTCTAAGAGCAGCAGGATTTCGGTTCCCTGTTAAAAAAAGTGCGGTTCGAAGTTCGAATTCTATCGTTTCCATCCAAAGATCGAGCTGCGCTTCTGAATGAAGAGCCGCCTCAAGTGCGGGTTTTGCAAACCCAACTCGAGTCGCACCCACCGAAATGAGTTTTGCAGCATCCAGTCCGGACCGGACCCCGCCACTCGCCCAGATCTCGGTCGACTGCGGAAGGATTTTTCGAGCGATTTTTACGCTCTCGACAGTCGAAATTCCCCAATCCTTAAAGGTCATGGCCGCTTGGGATCGAATCTGATTTCCTTCATCGCCAGCTCGAATCCCTTCGATTCTTCCCCAGTGAGTTCCACCGAGACCAGAAACATCGAGAGCCGCAAGCGGTATCCCTTTGAGTTTTACGAGCGAGTTTGAGGAAAATCCACAGCCCGTTTCTTTCAGAATGAGCGGTACACCGAGTTTCATCGAAAGGCCTTTTAGTGCTTTTAATCCACCCTTAAACTGCGGCGTTCCTTCAGGCTGAATCACTTCTTGGAGAGCATTCAGATGCACACAGAATGCATCGGCCGATAAATTTTTAACCAGTGCCGAGAGAACTTTCATTTCGCTCGGGATGACTTGCGAGAGTCCTAAATTTCCGAGAAGAACGAGCTCAGGAGATTGGACCTTCAGGGTGGACCACGAATCAATCAGGGGCCTCGTCGTATCGAGCTCACGTCTTTGGGAGCCAACGCCAAAAATCCAACCCCGCTTAGCGCACGCTTTTGAAAGTCGCTCATTCACAGATTTAGCTGAAGCGTGACCGGCAGTCATTCCGGAGACATAAAAAGGGGTCGCTAGATTTCTCTTTTTCGGCCCCTTTAAAAAAGGAGTCGTGAGATCGATTTCGTTAAAATCCATTTCGGGGAGAGCGTCATGGGGGAGATGAATCTGC
>JBGSHQ010000266.1:0-3554 GCA_041752095.1 Bdellovibrionia bacterium | reverse complement strand
GTTCACCATAATGATCCGCGCCAGAACAAAAATCACCACGCCCTGAAACATGAGTGCAAATAAACGCGGGGAATGAATCACATGCTGAAAAGCAATCTTTAAGGATAGTGCTCTGCGCTTAGGTGGCGGGGAAATTTTCCCGTTTTGCATATCTTCATCTCGCCCAGCGACAGCTGGAAGCATGAGAGCGAGCGCGAATGCGATCAGTGACGAAGCGGCCGTTAACCAGTAAGGAAGAGTCACCTTCCAAGCCATCAGATACCCAATGACCGCAAAACAAAGTACACGACCAAAAAGTGAATAAGCGCGGGCGTTTCCTTCGATCTGCTTAAATTCGGCGTGAGCATTATTCACGCGCAGGTATTCGAATAGATATGCGCTCGATGCTCCCGAAATAAAGGACCTAGCTAAAGCGACTAATCCCCAGTGAACTAAAAATCCGCCAAACGTTACCCAATAAACCGCAGAAACGTTCGAAGCGAAAAGGAGCGCCGCACCGATCAGCATCGAAAGAACATACCCAAACCGGTCCGCGAAATATCCCGTCGGTAATTCGAAAAGACAGAACATTACGTAATAAAGACTCTGAATCCGAAATATTTCAGGATCCGTTAACCCCATTCTTTTCTGGTATTCGAAAAATATCGGCGTCCAAAAAAGAAGAGTGAACGTAAACTGGAACAGATAATAAAGTCTGATGATCCGCTTACGATTCACGGTACCACTCACTCAGAGTAAGGACGAATCTGGAGAATCGCGATACCGGAAGTGCCCGCTAGCCACTCGATATCCACTGGCTGACTAAAGGTATAATCTGGAGAAAAGTGACTCTGGAAAAGGCGTCCCGCAAACGCAAGCTTCTGCAGCATCGCGGCCTGAGCGGCCGTCACGCCGTCTGGGAAATCGCCGAGACTCATCGTCCGCCCCCCACCCTCGACCGTGCTAAAGATCATCTGGATCGGGAGCACAGATCCATTCACGATATTTTCAACCGACTTCGCGCTCACGTTCATGTAAACGTTTCTAAAGTCCTTCGGATTCGATGGATTCGTCGTAACTAAAACTCCACCGATATCCGACGCTACCATTTCCTGGATGATCACGCCCATGTAGCAGTCATCGAGCGAAATTCCGACCTGGTGGCGAAGTCGAACCGAACGAGGAGAAATGAGCGAAGCCCAGACTTCCTTAATCGATTCGAAGATTTTATCAGCCTTAGAAACATGGCTGATGGATTCGTAAATTCCAGCTGCAGAGAATCCCTGAAGATCCTCAGCGTTCGAGCTTGAGCGAATCACGAACTGGGAAACACCTGACATGTGTTTTGCAATTTCAGAATCGATTCGGTTCCTGATTTTATCCGGCATTCGAGCAGAACGAATCATCTGCTGAAGGCTCAGACAAATCGAATCCGTTTCGTGCGCGTTTAATTCTAGCGCCATTTTAAGTTTACCGATCGCCTGCTGAATGCGTGGTGAACTCTCTAAAAACTCCTGCTGATATGAAAATGGAATCGCGACCCCGTTAGGGACAGTGATGTTCTTCTTCATGAAATCATGCGTAGCGGTCGCGAGATCCGTGTTTTCATTCACGCCTAAGAAACGAATCAGATGAGAAAGAAGGTTATCGCGAGGCGGGCGCGCGACACGGTAGAAGCCTAACATTCGTTCGCTTCCATGCTTCAGTACGTAGCGCATTTCACCTAAGTTCGCGGCCTTCGTTCCGTACTTATAACGATCCGATGCACGAAGTTCATCGAGTGCAAGAATTGGCGTATTCGCCACTTCGGGAGATTCGATCTCAACTCTGTTCACCTTCCAAGCGGGAGCCTGAGTTGCGACAGGAGCTTTCGTCTTAACGAGTGAGATTTCGGAAGCAGAATTCTCGACCGTGTACTCAACCCAAGTCTCATGCAGATTTTCCTTTTCGATGAGATCAAAAATCCCTAACTGAATACTGTTCGGAATTTTCCAACCTGACGCTAAAACGTTCGTGTGAGAGAGTGGCGTCGTGTGATGGGCATTAATGATCCCAGAGACACGCGGAATATCGTCAGGCACTCGGTGCATGACGACGATGTCATGCCACTCGATCGTGTGTGCGACCCGGCGGTAATCCATTTCACTTTTAAACGCACGAATGCGACCCACGGATTTCCCAGGGTTCAGTGGAATAAACCGAGTCGCAGCGAAGAGCTGGTGAGAAAAAATTCGGGGAAGTTCGACAGGGTCGATCTCTTTTACGATTTGCTCTTGGAGTGTATTCGCTGGCTTGAAAAGCATCGGAATCAGTGGATCAACCCACTCACGAACGAATTTAAAAAAGTATTCTACTTTCGCTCGGTCCATCGTATCGACTTCGACCGTTTCGAGCGTATAAAACTGGGCATCAGGAGCAGCTGCACCCGGAGCTCCCTTTTTCTGGAGAGAAAGAATCCCGAAATAGAAACGGCGATCAGGATCGAAATATACGGTTTGATTAAACGCATCGATCTCGTGATCGATCTCGCCTGGTTTCTTTCCTAAAATTTGTTCACCGACGTAATCCGCGTGGAACGGATAACGGTTATTATTAATGAAGTGCATTTTCCCATCGACACGGTCACCAACGACTTTAACGAATGGGTGGCCCGCAAGCTTTCCAGCGAGTTGGAGAAACACGTTCATTTGGAGGCGTTGGCCAGAAACACCCGGAATTCCAAGTACTCCATGCGCCTCGTCCGGATGAGGGTGACGCATTGCTTGATTCTCTTCGACGGCCTTTAATAAGTTCATATCGGTCATAGAGCCGCTTATATCCTTGATATAACGCTAATAGTCAACGATTTTAGCTCCTATATTTTCATCCCGGTTTGGGGGTAAACTTTTAATAAATCTGAACTTAAAGAGGAACCCCCGAAATGGCGCAAGCAAAGGCAACTGCTAAGAAATCTATCGATTCGTTCAAAACCGAAAGCTCCTTCGAAGCGGCTGGAAAGACCTATAAATACTTTAGTGTGAAAAAGTTCACAGATAGCTATAAGGGCGCCGACCTCTCCCGCCTCCCCTTTTCGTTGAAAATCCTTCTCGAAAACCTACTCAGAAACGAAGACAACCTCACGGTTAAAAAAGCGGACATCGAGAAGCTTGCAAACTGGGACGCTAAAAAAGAACCGACCGACGAAATCCAGTTCATGCCCGCTCGCGTGGTCCTTCAGGATTTCACAGGAGTTCCAGCCGTCGCCGATCTCGCAGCGATGCGCTCGGCGATTAAGACTCTCGGTGGAAGCCCTGACCAGATTAATCCGCTCCAGCCTGCCGATCTCGTCATCGACCACTCGGTGATGGTCGATTTTTTCGGATCTAAAGATGCGGTTCAGAAAAATGCGGATCTCGAGTTTGAACGAAACGGCGAGCGCTATCAGTTTTTACGCTGGGGTCAGGAAGCATTTAAAAATTTCCGCGTCGTTCCGCCAGATACCGGAATCGTCCACCAGATTAACCTCGAGTACCTCTCGCACGTCGCGATGGTAAATGATTTCCAAACGGGCGATCTCGTTTATCCCGACACGATGA
>JBGSHQ010000265.1:0-24308 GCA_041752095.1 Bdellovibrionia bacterium | reverse complement strand
TTACCGCCTACCTTTATGCGTGGGGCTTCAGCGGGAGTGTTTTTAGGTAGGATGGAGTGATTAATCCATTCGTAACCCTCTTCATAAACATCGAGCTGGGTTCCAAAAGGAAGAGTGTCGACATCACCTTTTGCTCGCTGATAAACGATCGATCTTTTATTTCGGTTATACGGTCTTCCATCAATGTTCGACTCGACGAAATACTGATTAATTTCAGGCCGAAGCATTTCTAATAAATAGCGGCCGTGACCGATCAGTGGAAAATTTCGTCTTACGGTTTGCTTCGACTGAACCATGTCGAAGATCCCGAGTAAGATAAGAGGACCTACAATCGCAAATGCCCAGAGCGATTCTGGATGCCAAAAGGAAGAAATGCCGATCGCCGCAGTGATTACGACCGAAGAAAGGATGAACGCTTTACGCATGAATAAATCTAGCGCTGATTAATATTCTTTTGCTGCTTTTCGTAATACTCGGTCGGAATGAAATCTTTATGAGCCGAGATGAATCGCTTAATCGCAGCATTTGCGAGTTCAGAAACGGTCAGTTTCGTTCGTGACTCCATCGCCTTTAGGGTCTCGATGATTTCACTTTCGATTTGGAGATTCAGAGGAGCAACAGGCTTCGTAATCTTATAGTCTTCACGCATTCCACTCTTTTATCCTCGGGAGATTCGGTCGGCAAGCGGAGATCCGATAAAGAAACCTAAGCCCTTGAAGCGGTGCCCCGTAGTAAGCTCTTCACCACGGCATACATGGCTTCGGGAAGGACTTCGAGATCAGCGACTTCACGCAGCGCTCCTCGGCCCTTTTTTGCGAGGTCCTCGCAGAGGGAGTGGCTTGAGCGTTCGTCTCCCATTTTTAAAACAACGAGGTGAGGAAAGCGGGGAGCTAAGTAAGCGGGGTCTTTACCCGCAGTATATTTTCCGTCGGTGAGAAGCACACAGGATGGGGGACGACGGGAACGTCCCGACTGTACGGTTCGGAGTAGTTTTAGGGCGGACTGCATACCGAGCTCAAGATGAGTATAGCCTTGGGCCGGAACATCAAGGAAACGCGCAATGAGCTCCTCGATAGAAATTTTTTCATCAGGCTTCTTTAAAACTCGCGCCTCATTCTCAAACGCTACGATCCCGACCGGATCGTCTGGAAACTGCAGCAAAACGACTGCAAGTGCAACTGCAGTGAGCGCAAGCTTCTCCCCCGTCATGGAAAGAGACGTATCAACAGAAAGAATAATCGCCTGATCGCGAATCGTTTTATATTCCATCCAAAGATCTTCTTCGCGGGCGAATAATTTTTTCTGCGATGAAGCAACCCATGGAGAATTTTCGATCGTTTCTTCTAGGTCGAGTTCAGCCAGAAGCGCATCGATCGGAAGTTCAGAGAGAACTCCATGCCTAATATCCGTGGGGCGAACGATCGAGCCTAAAACTCTTTGAGCTCGCTCTAATACTGCACGAGTTGAAATCGCGCGAAGGTGGTCCGCGAGTTTTCGATTTTTCTGGACCTGCGGCTTCGTTTTAAACTCATGATAACGGGTGGCTACATCCCAGCTCGAAGCACTGGTGAGGTCGACCATGACATCATCATCGCTTAAACCTAGCGCCTCTCCAAAATCTTCTGGTGGTAAAAATAGAGAGCGATCCTCATCCGAAGGTTCAGAGCGGTATTGAGAAAAGGGGTTTTCGAACGGATTTTTTAAAGATTCAGATTTATGACTTAATTCTTTTTTTTTTCAGAAAGTGGGGAATCGAGGTTCGAAATGGCTTCATCCGCAATTTCAGTCAGGAGTGATTCAATCTCACTCTGGAGCGATTTTCCACTTGAAGAGTCCTGGTCGATTTCGATTCGTGTCGGGAGCGCCATTAAAGCAGCTTCGAGAAATGCTTCTCTGAATTCTCCTCCGCGCTTCATAAAGTGCGCAGTGAGTTCCGCTAAAGCAATGGCGGCGCGGATCGAGGCACCTCGTCGGATTTTTGGATGATTACGGGTGGCGCGAACGAGACGAATCGCTGCCTTAGCGATGAGTTCACCCCCCGATTTAATGTCAATCTTCGCGTCGAGCTGGGTGTGAACGACCTCGTGTTCTTCAACTTCTGATTGGTAATCAATCGCAATCAGTTCAAACCGATCGAGAATGGCTTCCGATAAATGAGAAGTAGCGACAAACTCTTTTGGGTTTTGGGTCGCAATCACCATGAATTCTGGTTTTGCGTAAATCGTTCCGAGCTTAGGGATCGAAACCATTTTTTCATCCAGTGCAGGCAGGAGAACGTTTTGAACCCCTTCAGGAAGACGATTTAATTCGTTAATAAAAAGAATTCCACCTGAGATCATCGCAGAAACAAGCGGCCCCTCGATAAAAGCCTTCTGGGTGAATCCACTCTTAAGAACCGCAGGCGGATCAAACCAGCCTGTGAGTTTTTGTTCGGTATAGCGACTGTCACCATCGATTCGAAAAATCTTGCGGCCAACTGTGCGAGTCGCAGCAAGCGCAAGGTGAGTTTTTCCTACACCCACGGGTCCTTCGAGAAGAACACTGCGGCTAGCGTCTACGCAAATGCGGAGCTTTTTTAATTCGCTCTCACGCCCGACGAGTTCGAGATTGTGGCCCAAGCCAGTTTTTTTCTTCGCGGGTTTCTTTGCCATACTTAGGAAGATTATTTCTTGGCTTTCTTCTTAGGGGAAGCCTTTTTACTCTTCTTTTTTGCTTTTCCGAATTTAACTTCGATTTTTCGTGACGGCGTCTTCACTTTTGGTGCTTTTTTGGACTTTTTAACTATTTTTTCGTCCGCTTTAGCGGGCTTAAGTGGATTAGGGATACCTTGGTATTTTTCCCGACGGCGAAGAAATTCTTCGACAATGTAACTCGCCACGTCCGAAGGTTTCGTTCCAACCCCAAATCCAGCGTCGAATCCACATTCAAGCGCCAGCGGATGGGTAACGCGAGGTCCTCCGGCTACAAAAATAAGCTTTTCGGAAAGGCCGGCTTTATCTGCTCGATTAATGAGGTCCTTAAGGTCGCGGATATGGATATTATGCTGGGTCACTACTTTAGAGACCAGGATCGCGTCCGCTTTTTCACTGACCGCGAGTTTAATGAGTTCTTCGTTTAAAACCTGTGCACCGAGATTCCGCGCATCGAGCCACTGATATCGCTCGAGACCATAGTCTCCAGCGAAGCCCTTCATATTCATAATCGCATCGATACCGACCGTATGGGCATCATATCCGGTACACGCACCGAGTACGACGAGCTTTCTTCCGATGTGCGTTTTAATCACTTCATCGAGTTCATCGCGACCTCGCTTTTCTGCATCGACCTTCACTACCGATATTTTCGTGAAATCGACGGTATGTGGGAGATTTCCATAAATAACAAACATCGAGAATCCCTGGCCGACGGACTCCATGGTGGCGACCTTGATCTGGTCGAGTCCCATTTTGCGGGTGAGCATGACGGCTGCTTCACGGGCTTCAGCGCTTGCTTCGACCGGAAGAGTGAAACAGATCTGAATCGTTCCATCCCCCATGATGTCGCCGTAAGGTTTTAAATGTTTTAGATCTACTTTTTTAGCGTTACTCGAGTCACTCATAAATTTTCACCGATCGATAAAAAACTTAAAGGAGGTCAAAAAATGGATTTAGATAGCCATCAGCGCGTGGAATCACGCCATCGAGGCCTTTTCCACCCGTTTCCGTTCGTTTCACTTCGGCAAACGCACGCTCTCCGATAGCAGTGATCATTCCCTTTTTTCCGATCATCTCGAGATGGGCTAGGGTTTCATCGAGAACCTTTTCGGCCCATTTTTCGATCATACCACCTGGCTTATACGAAATTTCATTTCCGAGATCGCGTGCACCGTTAAAAATATATTTTGCATTCTTAATCGCGATCCATCGGTCCTGTAGAAGTGGGGTGTGCATCGCCTCGGTCATCATCCCCAGTAACTGAATTGTCTGACCGGTAAGAACTCCAACAAAATTAAACATGGCGTCCATGAGATGCGAATAAAAAATATCGCCGCATTTATGGCGAGTAGGAGGCATGAATTTAATCGGGGATTTTGGGAATATATCTCGAGTCATTTGGGCGCGAGCAATTTCGAGTAAAAACACATTAGGATGTTCGGGATCCATCTCCTGCGCGTGTCCAAGTCCCATCTGGTCTTGGGTCATTTTTGCATTCAGTGCAAATCGTTCATTGATAAACTGGGAAGCTAAAACCTGGTGCCCATTTTCGACCGCATCAGCCGTAGTGAGATAGTTATCTTCACCGGTGTGAATCACGATTTTAGAGAGAGCAATAATTCGACGAGAGAAGTGTTGGTCGATGAGGGTTCTCTTCATATTAATGTCGCGGAAGAGAATTCCGTACATCGCATCGTTTAAAAGGAAGTCGAGACGCTCGACTGCGCCGAGTGCTGCGATCTCTGGCATACAGAGTCCCGAGCAGTAGTTCGTGAGTCGAATATACCGACCTAACTTCCGAGACTCATCATCGAGCGCTTCGCGCATAATGCGGAAGTTTTCCTGTGTCGCATAAGTGCCGCCGAACCCTTCGGTCGTAGCCCCATGGGGTACATAGTCGATGAGGGACTGAGCAGTCGAGCGAATGACAGCAATCGCATCAGCCCCCGCTTGTGCGGCGGCGCGAGCCTGAATCACATCATCATAAATATTACCCGTAGCTACAATGACATAAAGGAGCGGGCCATTTTTACCTTCAGGATCAAACTTATCTCCCACTTCTTTACGAAGGTCGTCTCGGTATTTTTTAGAGTTTATAATCCAGTCGCGGCCTTTACTGCAAAGCTCTCCCGCAAGTTTTCGAATCTCGCTTTCAGGTGCGAATGGAAGTTTAAGGAGATTTATTTTTCGTTCCGCAACCGCATGCCCAAGCTCCGAGGCGGTCATCTTCTTCTGAATCATCCCGTTAACGAAATAGTAGAGAACCCCGTGCGCGAGCGGCAGGTCTTTCTTTTCGGCCTCCGAAAGATTCGTGTGGAGATCATCACAGATTGCGTTCACCTCGGGGTACCACTGACCACTACGCTTCACGGCTCCATTCACTCCGATTAAACGAAGTGTGGTGCGTTCAATCGCAATCGTCGTATGCGACTTAATCATCTCTTCGATCGGACGAGAGATTTGTTCAGCGAGTTCCCGACAGCGAGCAATTTTCTGGGTATCGAGTTTTAAGTGAGCCATATTATCCTGCGTAGGTTTCTTCGAAAAGTTTTCGGAGCTCTGGGCTTTCACGGAGTAGATCGAGACTTAAATCAGCATGCCCCTCAGTGTAACCGTTTCCGATACGGAGATCGACATCAGCGCCTACGCCTTCCGCACCGAGTGCTGCACGCGTAAAGCTCGTAGCCATAGAAAAGAAATACACGATGCCCTTCTGACGAGCGGAAAGAATACAGGACATCTCGGTGTCTGGGATGTTCGCGACATTAATAACGACATCGGCCATTTTACCACCCGACGCAGCCTTAACCTTCTCGTAAACTTCAAGCGAGTTTCGTGCATCTGCCTGAATCACATGATCGACGAAAGAAAGTTGGTTTAAATGTGCAATGGCATTCGGCGAATAATCGACTGCGATCGTTTTAACACCCGCCTTTTTCTTTGCTTCGTAGAGACAGAGAACGCCTGATTTTCCACCGCCTCCGACGACAACGACGACATCGTTTGGTTTAACGAGTGTACGTGTCTGGGCTGGAGCGCCCGCTACATCTAAAACAGCGAGGGAAACTTTATCGGGAACATCGGAAGGAAGGCGCGCAAATAAACCGGATGCAAAAAGGACTGCGTGTCCTTCGATATCCACGCGATCGATTTTTGGATGAATCGCTTTAATCTTACGAATAACAAGCGGGGTAAGAGAAAGAGAAACAAGAGTCGCAATACGGTCGCCAACCTTAACCGGTTTTTCGCCGATAGGAAATTTAGGCCCAACATGAGTCACACGTCCGATCAGCATCCCTCCAGATCCCGTAACGGGATTATGGTGTTTCCCGCGCCGATCGACGAGATCTATAATATGCTTTTCGATTTTCACGAGATCCTTACCACAGCTTTCAGAAATCTGATGAAAGGACGCAGAGTCGATATTTAAGCATTCGACTTCGATCAGAAGTTCATCTTCAGCGATAGGGAGTGATGGATCGACTCGCTCTGCCTGCTGGGGGAGTGATCCCACAGGTTGGAGAACGCGCCAGATTCCAAATCGATCAGCGGGCTTGTACTGCATTTTTTACTCGTTCCTCGGCCATCCGGTCTGCGACGACCGAAGTTGGAAGGTTTTCGGATTTAGCGCGAGTAAGAATGCGATCGATCGTTTTTCCAATTTCAGCAATATGTGAAAAGGCGCGGTCCTTATTATATCCGCCATCGATCATCGACTCGTGATAAATATTCATGAGTCCGCCTGCATTAATCGCATAATCAGGCGCGTAGATGATTCCGCGCTTCATCACAGCAGTGCCGATCTCATCGGTCGAAAGCTGGTTGTTTGCGGCACCTGCAATCACCTTCGCCTTAATTCGCGGCAGTGTTTTTTCGTTAATCGTTGCACCGAGCGCGCAAGGTGAAAAAATATCACAAGCGACATCATAAATTTCTTCTACGCCAACTCCGGTGATCCCGAACTCTTTTTTAGCTTTTTCGATCTTCGAAGAATCAATATCGGTCGCGATTATTTTAGCGCCCTCCTTCGTTAAAAACTCTAACATTCCAAATGAAACCGCACCGAGTCCCTGCATCGCTACAGTGAGTCCTGCAAGAGAGTCTTTTCCGAAGGCATGTTTCGCCGACGATTTCATTCCGTGATAAACACCCCACGCCGTTCCTGGTGATGGATCACCCGAGGAATTCTTCTCGCCTTCGATTCCCATGACATGAGGAGTTTTAGATTTAATTTCTTTAAGATCGGAGGATCCGATTCCGACGTCTTTCGCGGTGACATAAACACCGCCCATGCGGTTGACATATTCGCCGAATTTTTTAAGCAGCGCTGGGGTCTTCTTGCTGGCATCACCGATGATGACGGACTTACCGCCACCCCAGTTTAATCCCGAGATCGAAGCCTTATAGGTCATTCCCTTCGAGAGTCGAAGTGCATCCGTGAGCGCTTCAGTATCGGAAGCGTAATTCCACATTCGGCATCCGCCGACTGCTGGCCCAAGTGCGGTCGAGTGGACCGCGATGATAGCGGAAAGACCCGTCTTCTCATCGTTACAGTAAGTGACTTGTTCGAAATCGCGAATATTCAGAGCCATCGTGCCTCCACGGCTAGGACCAAAGTTAATAGAGTCGAGATGGAGAGCCTAACCTTGGGTTCATGGACCTGCAAGACTGACCATTATCTATACAGGGGTGTAATCTCCACACACAGTCTGAAACGACCCATGAGTTTAATACACCTTAACTAATTGAAATATAAGGCAATTATTTTAATACTGCGACGCGACATTTTGGCAGGGGCTTTGCTTTAGTTAAGCCTGAGAGCCTTCTTTCGAATGAGGATCATTCAGTCAGAAGGAATGAATATAAAGAGGAGTTATCTATGCGTTCCCATTTAAAGCTATCGCTGATTCTTGCTGCTGCCGTTTTCCCAACTCTAGGTGGAGCGACGGTCATTCCCACTGTCGACTTATCGAAAGGACTGACGAAGTCAGACCTCACGTTAAATCTTGAACAAGCGAAGATAGCGTTTAAAGGATTTGGTGCTGGAAAATCATCAGACGGCTCCATGACTGTGCTGTATGGAATGACCTCCGATCATTGTTTATCACAATATAAATTTACAAATAATCCGGACACAGGTGAGTTTACGATCACACTTCCTTCGGGAAGTTTTGAGATTTGTAAGGATTTTTCGAAACTCGGTTCCGACTTCAAGAGCGCAAGTCTCATTAGTAAAGAAGGATCAAAATTACAGTTTTCGAAATCGGTAACTCAAGTTGGAATTCGTTCCGAGTCTTCAGACGGCCGCCCCTCTAAAGCAGAGGAAATAAAAGCTGATGATGATTCTTCAATTGGTTTCACCTCAGCAGCGGACATTGCAAAAAAGAAAAAGGCTGACGAAGAAGCTAAAAAACAGCTTGAGTCTGTAAAGGATGAACTTCTCGTTAAATCCTGCACACATAATCTTGACGAACTCGATCTCCGTGTAAAAGCGATCGATAATCTCGAAAAGGTAAAAGAATTTGTATCTCGTAAAGAAGTAGGAACAAAGTGGTTTAAAGATAAACGTAAAGACAATGACAAAAGAATTTTCGAAGCATGCCGACTCGAGATCACTCGCGCATCAGTGAATGATGAAGGGTTTGCCGAGTGTGAAGAGCGCCTTAAAAGATTGTTTGATGCGGACTCAGATACTTATGGACCAAAAGTAAAAGCGCTCTATCTCACCCAAATAAGCCGTTATATATCTTCGAAATCTTTAACTGTAAGTGAAGCTTTCGATAAGGCTTATAAAACCCTCGATACTCTTCGCGGATTAGGCCTTGAAGATACGGACGCTAAAGTAGCCGATGCTGAGCGAGCGATCTATATGACATCGCTTAACCGTGCAGCAATGGAAGGTAACCTTGAGGTTTATGCATCCATGGCTGAAAAGCTAAAAGGATTCCTGGTTGATCAGGATGTGAATAAGTGCCTCTCAGATGATGCGAAACTCACTCAGGCAGGTAGCTATAATCCAGCATGCAAAGACATGAACGCGATGGCTGTCCAGCTGATGCAAAGTGAGCCGGTAGCAAATACTATGGCTCGCGCAAAAGCTGATAAAGCAGCTCGCGAGAATGCACTTCTAATGGAACAGCAGAAGCTCTCCATGTGCTCGATGTATAAGGACGCAGGCGTAGCGACTTCGTCAGAATGCCAGTTGCTTGAATCAAAAGCGGCGGCTGAAGCAAAAGCAAAAGAAGCTGCTGCTCAAGCAAAGGTGAACGAAGGAATTGCGCCAACGAACGGGTTTGCAAAACCGGTCGAAGAAGCCCGCAACCCCGCGGCAACTTCGGCGAATGAAGCGACACATCCCCAGCCGCCTCTTCAACAAGTTCAAGCACCCGCTCGACCATCGCCCGTAATGCAAGTAGCTCCCGCCCCAACTGGAGTAAGAGTTTTCCGATAAAACGCGGCGAGCTAAAAATATGAAACCGCTACATCCTGTGGTGTCCGAATGTCGGGCCACAGGATGTTGTGTTTTTTAAGTTGACGATTCGACTCTTCCACCCCTAAATCAAATAGATAAAGCACGGTTGCTTACTAAGGCATTAACAGGGGGTATTTATGGCAACTACCGGTTTAGTTAAGTGGTTCAATGATTCTAAGGGATACGGATTTATTCAGGCTACGGACGATAAGGATAATCGCGATATTTTCGTGCATTATACTGCGATTGCCGGCGATGGTTTTAAAACTCTCGCAGAAGGCCAGCAGGTCGAGTTCGAACTCGTAGATAGCGCAAAGGGCCCACAAGCTCTGAACGTATTTAAAGCAGGCGAAGCAGTAGCTGCGGCACCAGCCGAAACAGCATCTGCACCAGCAGCTGAAGCAACTTAATCGACGCTTCGAGTAAAATTTTATAACGAAAAGCGGTCCGTGGTTTTCCCGGATCGCTTTTTTTATTGATTCACTCCCAGACCAGTCCTGGGAAAGTCTGCGTCGGTCGCTTCGGTTCGGTCACTTCATGAGTCGCCACTGGATAGGCGCAGTAAAAAACCGAGGTGAGAGCAGTGGGTTGGTGGTTTCCACTCTTCTTTGTTCCACCGAAAGGTAAACGTGAAGAACTTCCCACTGTGGATCGGTTCCAGTTCACCACGCCAAACTCCAGATCCCGGTAACATTCCTCAAACACTTTACGCGATTTTGTATACACAGCCGCGGCCAGACCATACTGGGTCGCGTTTGCCATCGAGATTGCATTTTCAATCGAGTCCACCGTCTGAACGGCGAGCATCGGCGCGAAGAGTTCGGTTTGTTGGAAGACGGACTTCTTCGTTTGTTCAGCGGTGCCACCCTTCATAAACGCTATCGAGGGCGTAACATAGAATCCCTGGTAGGGGAGGTCGAGCGCCTTACCGCGCATGACGATCTCGAAACCTTCGCGGCTCGCAATGGGCTGGAATTTTTGAAACCGGTCAACACTCTGGTTATCGATTACGGGGCCCATGAAAGGATTTTCAAACGGGTGACCAATTTTAAAAGCCTTCGCCGCCTTATGAATTTTTTCAACAAGCTGCTCAGCAATCGAGTGATGAATCAGCGCGCGAGAAGTACTGGTGCACCGTTGACCCGCGGTTAAGAAGGCCGCCGTAAGGAGATCGTAGGCAACAAAATCAAGATCACAGTCTTCCCAGACGATGGCAGGATTTTTCCCACCCATTTCAAGCGCAAGAATTTTCCAGTGTTGCTGGAGAGTGTCTTGCTTAATTCGAGTGCCAACTTCGTAAGATCCGGTGAAAAGAACTCCTGCGACGCCTTCATGAATACAGAGTCTTCGAGAAAATTCGCGATCACCCTGTACGAGGTTAAAAACCCCGGGTGGAAATCCTGCCTCATGCGCAGCTTCTGCCAAAAGCTGCCCCGTCATCGGTGTCTTTTCGGAAGGTTTAAAAATAATCGTGTTCCCAGTCGCTAGAGCCGGAACAATATGTCCATTCGGAAGGTGGCCCGGAAAATTATAAGGTCCGACTACTGCCATAACTCCGTGAGGACGATAGCGAGAGGTTCCGAGTGTATCCGGCATCACGTTTGGAATTTCTAAATTTAAAAGAAGGGGGAGTGACTCTTTAAGGGTAACGTCGATTTTACTGATGATGACATTAAACTCGAGCTTAGCTTCCCAGAGGGGTTTACCCGTTTCGCGGGAGATCGTTTCACTGAGAATCGGTTCTCTTTTTTTCAGCGCGGATTGGTACTTAAGAAGATAATCATTTCTTTCTGCCTGTGAAAGAAGCCGCCATTTTCGAAACGCGTTTTGTGCTGCCTGAACTGCTCGATCGATCTCTGAAAAAGAATATTTCACTTTTGCAATCACATCGCGACTCGAAGCTGGGCTTGTAACCGTCCACTCGCCTGTTGGGTCCGAAGGAGGATGAAATTCCCCAGCGATATAATCACCGAGATATTTAACAGGGTTTTCGATCGAATAGGGAGCCGCGGGTAGAGCCGACATAAAAATCCTCCAGCCTCTTAATAATAAGGCATGAAAAGGACAGAGTCACCGGATGTGATTTCGAGAGTTTTTTCCGGAAAGTTTTTGACGGTGATTTCATCGCCGTGAACGGATGCGGATACTGCAACTGCTTGAAACTCAGAAGAAGTGCCTGGTTCATAAAGCTTAGTTAAAAGACCCGGGACGGGGGGGCTATCCGTGTTCAGTGCGCCAGATTTCCAAACGAATTTCTGAGTTTTAAAAATGGGGGTAATTCGATCGGTATCCGCCCAGAGGTGGGGACCGCCGTCAAATGGATCCACTTGGTTTTTATACTCAAAACCAATTTTTTTAAGCATGTGGAGTACGGGCTCTGTTTCCTTGCCGACCTTACCAATCGCGTTTCGCGCTTCTGCAGGAAGGAAGGTGGTATAAATTTTTCCACTCGGGAAGAGGTCAAAAATAAAATCTTTATTTTTTGCGCTGAGCTGGTCGGCTTCCCAGTAGTCCATACTCGTAAATCGACGCCCGATCGCTTCCCAAAGTGGAGAGAGACCTCGTTTATTCAGAGGAGGTAAAAGTTCCGCGATTATTTTATCTCTAAAACGTTTACGAGCACTCGCAACATAAAGAAACCGAACAAACGCAATCTGTCGTCCCACTCGAGACTCATGATTTCGATATTCGGGATCTACGACTAAGGCCCCGATTTCTGAAGGGCCTTCCGTTTCGTAGTTGAGTGTCAGAGTTCCATGAATAAACCCGGTGTTAATCGTTTCACTAAATCGTTTTTCATGACCCGACTGAAAATAAAAATGAGGGGAATCGGGAGTTCCATGCTGACCGGCGATCATTGATGTCGCGAGAATATTTCCGGATTTAAGATCCTCAGCGATAAAGGTGTATTTAGTATCGGAGAGAGCAAGACCCGTATTTTTAAAAGAGCTTTGGGATTTTTGAATTCTTTCACGAAGCGTGTCGCGATCACCGGGAAGATTAAACATCCCAGGAATCTGAGCAAACCGAAGCATCGAATCGAGATCGGTTTCTCGTGCACCACGAAGAAGAATCATAAACAGACTCGCTCGATCACTTTTTCATAAAATGCAGTTGCTGCATCGAGATGGTCCATCATTTGAAATTCATTCGGGGAGTGGCTATTTCCCATGGAAAGACCAGGGCCGAAGATTACGGCTTCATAACCCGCTTTAAAATAAAGTGCCGCCTCAGTCGAAGTCGCCTTTTTATCGAGTTTTACCGTTAGTCCGGCTGCGACCATCGCGTCTTTGCAGATGCGAACAAGCTCATGATCGAGGGTCATCCCGAGCGCTGAGTTTTCCCTCTGTTTAGTTCCCGAAATATTCAGCATCGGGTATTCATCAGCAATTTTAGTAATCTCTTTAATAATTTCAGCACTAATCGCATCAGGAGACTGGTCAGGCAGAATGCGGAGATCAACCATGAGTTCTAAACCATTCAGGGTCTGTTTCATCTGGCCGAAATTTACCGTTGAGTGGGCGGGGTTAAATGTTGGATCTGTGATTTTACTAAACTGATGAGAAATTTTTCTGAAATGATCGGTGATACGAGCCGCACACTCAAAAACAGAGTCTGGAATAAATCGAATGCCGATGTCTTCTCCACCACCTGCTTCGAGTTTAAACGCTTTTTCCATGCCCGTTTGTGCGACTAAATCTCTAAAGAAGCGCTTATAGTCCTCGAACTGATGTGCGGTTAAATAAAACTCAGCTACAGCGCGATCTGGAACCTTATTTACAGTTTCTCCGCCTTCAAGCCGAACAAACTTCATTTCGTAACCCTGTTCCATGGAGTCTCGAAGGAGATCGATGAGTTGGTGAATCGCATTCAATCCGAGGTGGGGATAACTTCCATGAGCACTTTTTCCAAAGGACTCTATCACTATTCTTCGGTTAAACCCTTTTGCGTCTTTTGAAACCATCTGAAAACCAATCGTTGATTTAAAGATGTTTAAACTTTTATGAGCATAAACCACGTTTAGATCAGAGGGTTCACCCACTAACACATAACGAGGATTCAGTGCTCGTGACTTAATGAGATACTTAGCCCCGAACATTCCAATCTCCTCACCGCAGGTTCCAACGAGGTAAATGGGTTGGCGTAATTTTTTTTCTCGAAATTTTTCGATCGCACGAAGTTTACAGAGAAAATCGAGCTTCACATCGGCTGATCCAAGTCCGAAAATTTTATTACCCTTTACAGCAGCCTTAAATGGATTCCCATCACACTCGGTCCAATTTGAGAGGAGGCCAGTGCCAACCGTGTCGATATGGGTATTTAAGAGGAGCCCTTTTTTTAATTTATCGTTTACGAGGGTATCTCCGAGAATTCCGATAACGTTAAATTGGCGTTTCGAAATGTTTTCGAGTGAATGAGTGACGGGTTGAAGCTGAGTTTTTAAACCCGCTAGCTTCATTCTGTCTATTAACCAATTCGCTAGCTCCTCGTTTCCATCACTGGAAACTGAAGGGATACTGATCATTTTTTTTGCTTCTTCTAAAAAATCTCTCATTTTAAGAATCCGTTCTACTTTGCCTTAAATGACAGAAGGGTTTTTTCAATCACACTGAGTGCAGTGTCGATCTCGTCTTCCGTCATGACTCCAAACGGCGGAAGAAGCCGTATGATGTAGGGATCGTGACCCGCGTAAAAGGCGACCGCTCCATTTTCAAAAAGGCGCATGAGAAATTTCTTAGTATCATCAAGACTCTGTCCCATGACGCCAAAGCCAACCATCCCACCTAGGACACGCACTTCTCCGATGAGTCCTGCACACGAACCCGATTTTAGTTTTTCGATACCCATTCTAAAATATTCAGAAAGTTTGTGAATTTTACCATTCGGTCCGTAATATCCCTCTCCAGTGAGAAGCTCTAAAATCTTTCGCCCTGTCCTTAATGCAGCGAAACTTCCAGTAAAAGTTCCCGCGACTAATCCAGGCTTTGGATTCATTTCTTCCGTGTAAAGAGTCATACACGCGTGGAGAAGTTTACCTACCGTTACGACATCGATATATTCAGCGAGATCAAAGTGATTATAAGCAAAGAGGGATTCGAGGCGCCCAAAAGTCTGAACTTCGTCAGCCCAGATCGCGAGATTCGCTTTTTTAGCCGCTTCGAAAACGGCGACATACCATTCGCGTGGAGCCCATTTAATTCCGCCCTCACCCTGAACGAGTTCGATCATGAGTCCAGCGTATTTTAGAGGGTGACGTGCGACTTCCCACTCAAGATGTTTTACGGTCATTTCAATCGAACGATTAAGACCCATCTTTTCGTTATAAAAAGGGAGATAGGAAACTTCGCCATAAGTCGGCTGTCCAATCCGATATCCAGGCGTGTCGGTGATTTCTGCCATCGCAGTAGAGCGGCCAGCAAAACAGTCGGAGAAAGCAAAAATTTTCGTGGCGGGAAATTTTTTCTGGCGAATGATTTTTAAAGCGTTTTCGTTCGCCATCGTCCCGCTACAAAACGGCCACGCATGTTTTAGCCGAGACTTTGGTCCGACATGGGAAAGGATGGTTCGGATCAGCTCCTCAGATTCGACCCCTGGCTGGAGGTTTCCCTGTAGCGTATCGGAAGTGATGCCATCGAGAATCTCGCCCATGATTGCAGGATGCGAGTGACCAAAAAAATTAATCCCAATTCCTGAAATCAGATCGAGCTTAACACTCCCGTCGGCGAGTTCAACGAACGGCCCAGAACCAATCCCACTTGATAGAAATTGAAAATACTGTTCGCGGCCTTTCAGTTTCCCGAAAGACTGAATCGAATTTAAATATTCGACCTGAATTTCAGGTGAACGACTCCCTCGAATAGCCGAAACGGATTTACTAGCTTCGAGGGCTACTTTAAGAAAATCAGCCTTGGCCGCCTTGTAGGCGTCTGAGCGAATGAATTTATTTCTCGTGGTGTGTTCTATTGAAAACGGGGGGCTCACGGTTTGCTCCTAATAGGGGACGGCGAGTGGAATTCTTTAGGAGTATCATCCACTTATTTCTGTTGCAACTTCACCCACCGAGTCGCAATCTGAAACACATGCGGTATCTTTTTCTTTCTCTTCTGCTGATTAATCTTCTCCCCGCGTTAGAGTCCAACGCTGGTTACCGGGAGCTTTATAAAGAGGGAAAATTTTCTGAAGCGTTAACCGAGCTTGAGCAATCTCCTGAAGCGAGGCAAAAAAATTACGGATATTTTTTTAATCGAGGAATTATTCACCACGCTTTAAACCAAGACGCGTTAGCGGTGGGGTACCTCAGCAAAGCGAAGGCGTTAAATCCGTCTTCTGATGAACTTCGCGCACCCCTTAATGACGCGACAGCGAATCTTGTGAAGTGGCTCGGAGCGCAGCGTCTTGATGCAACTTCTTACTGGTTTGAGATTGCTGGCGACTTCCTTCCCCTCGATATTATTTTCATCAGCCTTGGGGTGCTCTCGGTTCTGGCTTGGGCAGGATTTGTTTTTATTAAGAAGCGACGTGGAATTTCCATGCGAGTGGGATTCATCACTCTATTATTGAGCGTTGCATTTGGGCTTTGGGGCGCATGGTGTGACCAGCATCCACTCGTGATTACTACCGAATCTAGATTAGTGAAGAGTGGACCGAGTGAAACTTTTCTCGACCGTGGATCGGTAGAGGCGGGGATGAAGCTTAGGATTGTGGGCCAAATGTTTGAAACGACGAGTGATGCTTCAGCGACACCTCGGAAGTGGTGGAAGATTCGTTTTAACGAAAAACAGGATCTCGGTTTTATTCCAGCTTCGAGCGGGTTGCTCTTGGTGGATGAATCGAATACACCCGAGTCATGAGCTTTCGATTTTTATATATTTTTGCCGCGCTCGGTCTTGGGCTTGGGGGCTTGGGCTGTTCAAGCGCAGACATCGATGAAAACGATCCCGTCGCGCTTGCAAAAGATGCTGAGAGTGACATTGAGTCGAGTCGTTACATTCTAGCGCTCGAGAAACTTCAGAAGGTGAAGAACCAGCACCCTTATTCAAACCAAGCAACGGAAGCACAGCTTCGCATCGCGGACGTTTATTTTTTACAAGACAGTTTTGCAGAAGCGGCCGCAACTTACGAAGCGTTTAAGGATCTACACCCGAAGCATCCTCGACTTCCCTATGCAGCGTTCCGAGTCGGTTTATCCTATTATAGTGATCTTCCGGGGAACCACGCTCGTGACCTTTCTTCTGGATATAAAGCTGAAGAGGCATTTAAGGACTATCTCCGCCAGTTCCCAGCCGCAGAGTTTTCAGAAGAAGCTCGGTTGAAGCTTGCTGAAGCCCGTAAAATTTTAGCGGGTAAAGAAATGTACATCGCGCGCTTCTATTTCAAGCGCGAAATGTGGGAAGCCGCTAAAAACCGATATTCGAAAGTTGTTAATCAGTATGCCGATTCACCCTATGTCGAAGAGGCGAAAGAAAAATTAAAAGTGATCGAAACGAAACCACCGGAAAAAACGGAATAGGCTGGAACTCGATTCATGAACATGGAAACTTTTTCTGATTTAAGTTCTAAAAATTCTGGATCCCAGGCCACCACTCAGGACCGAAGGATTCAGGATCTTATTAATCGTAAAGACTACACGCGTGCAGAAAGCCTGATTCGCGAAAAAATTTCTAAGGAACCGCAAGGCGCAGACGGATACTACCTGCTCGGCGTGCTCTGTTATTTTCAGGGACATGTGGGACCTACGATCACGGCGCTAAAAAAATCGCTCGAGTTAGACCCTCGCCACACAGACGCAGCGATTTGTCTTTCAGTGCTCCTGAACGATTTAGGAAAGTACGACGACGCTAAGAAAATTTTCGACCAAGCAAACCACTCGGTAGTGAATCGTCGTGAAGGTGTTGTATCGGGAGTCGATTTAAAGTTTGCTGTGAAACACCTGGAGTTAGGCGATCTCTACTTCCGCTATCGGCGGTATGATGAAGCGATCGAAGAGTACTCGAAGGCCGCACTATTAAATCCATTCCACTTCGATACACGCATTCGCCGTGCGAAAGCGTATGCCCGGAAAGGTTTCGTTTCACGCGCCCTTCAGGATCTTCAGGCTTTAAAGCACGAACATCCCGAGTATCTTCCTTCGAGGATTCATCTCGGACTCCTCCACTATAGTCAGGGGAACCTGATCGATGCGGAACTCGAGTGGGAAGATATTCTTCATCGTGAGCCCGGACATACCGAAGCGGCAGGATATCTTTCGATGATTCGCCGAGCGCGACAAAGCCCGATCGGGCACGCGTAGGTTTACTCTTTCGTGTATGGAACGACCTCGATTTCGTTTTCAGAAATCTTCAGGCTCGCTGCGACCTTTGGCTTTAAGTCTTTAGCAGTGCCGAGAACCATGACCTTCATCTGGTCCGGTTTTAGATACTTCTTCACTGCTGCGTTTACTCCCGCAGGCGTCGTCTTCGCTAGATTTTCTGCATAGGTTTTCATGAACCCATCAGGAAGGTTCAGAGTTTTCTCGAGCAGTAGATTTTCGACACGCTTTCCAGGCGTGTTATACGCGAATCCTGCAGAGTTAATTAAGCTCTCACGCGCGAATGTATATTCCTCCTGAGTAATTCCTTTTTCACGAAAAGCTCTGATCATCGTGTCGACAAGTGTAATCGCGTTTGGCGTGTCCTTTGTCGCAGGGAAAGTATAAGCCTGCCAGGACCGTGGACGAATGCCGTGACGGAAGTAACTGTGGGCTCCGTAACTCCATCCGCGCTTCACCCGAACTTCGACCATCATGCGAGCTGAAAAACTTCCACCACCGAAAACATGGTTGGCGAGATAGACTGAGAAAAAATCAGGGTCAGTTAAGCGAAGTCCGACTTGCCCGAAATAAAGCTGGGTTTGGGTGCGGTCGGGTTTATCGATAAAACGAACGAGTCGTTTAGCCGAATCTTTCGGGGCCTCAGCTGTGTGGATCGGGTTTTCTCCAGCAGTGTTTGGGAGTTTTTCAGCAATCCGCTTAGCCCAAGTTTCGACGAAAGAATTTTCTGTATCACCCGATCCGATCACGAGAAGGTTTCGGTCTTGAAAAAGGTTTTGGTAATGTTTTAAAATCGAAGCCCGGGATATTTTTTCGATTTCTTTCGTTTTACCTAAGATCGGCTTCCCGTAAGGGTGCCCATCGAAAAGAAATCCTTCCCAAAATACTTTTCCCAGTCCGCTATCTTTTCCGCGTGTTTCTAAGATGGCGGATGTGATTTCGGTCTTTAGTTTCTTAATTTCTTTTTCCGGAAAAGTTGGATTCGTCACGATGTCTTGGACGATTTCCATATAGTCTGTGATTTTAGATGATAAAACGCGGCCCCGGAAGATCAGGGCCTCAGAGCGTGCTTCCACACTCAGTGTGGCACCGAGCTGGTCGAGGGCTTCGTCGATCTGGGCCTTCGAGCGAGTCTTCGTTCCTCGCATCATCATTTCGCCGACAAAATTTCCTATCCCTGACTCCCCTTTTGGGTCGTTTGAGGAACCCCCTTTTATGGCGATATTTAAATAAACGATTGGGAGCGAGGAATCGTTTTCAAACCGAGTTTCAATAGCGCTCGCGTTTAAAGTGATGAGCGAGGTTAGGGCGATGAGTTTATAGAATTTCATTTTTGGACTCCCATGACTACGGATCTTGAATTTGCGTTTAAGTATTTTTTAGCAGCCGACTGTACCTGGGTTGCGGTGACATTTGAAACCTGGTTCATAATGTCCACGCCAGTTTTGAAAGAGTCAGACACGGTTTCATAGTGGCCAATAAAAACTGCCTTTTCGTTCGGCGAAGAAAGCCCTTCGTAAAACTGCGCTTGGAGTGTGTTTTTTGCGCGCTCAAGCTCAGGTAGGTCGATAGGCTTTTTCTTAAACCTCTCAATCACCGAAAGCATCACGCTTTCGGCTTGGTCGGCCTTTTTTCCCTTTTGGAGGTTTGCCATAAAAATAAGAATCGATGGGTCTTTATCATCGAGGTCATACGTGTCGATCGAAGTTGTGATTCCAGTATCGACGAGCGCCTTATAGAGACGCGAGCTTTTTCCACCGGTAAGGACTGTTCGTAATACCTGAAGTACTGCCGTGTCGCTATGAACGACGGGCGGTACGGGATAAGCGATCATCATTTTTTGGACTTGTGTGTTTAGTTTTAAAATTTTTCGTCGCGCTTCGGTCTGTGTGGGTTCTGTTGGAACCAATTTTGCCGGAAGAGTTTTTGCTTCTAAGTGGCCGTAGTATTTTTTTACAACCTTCAGCACTTCTTCAGCCTTTACATCACCGACTACAACGATCGTTGCGTGATTAGGTGAGTAGTGGGACTTGTAAAATTTCTCAGCGTCGACGGCATTCATTCGGTTTAAATCTTCTTCATATCCGATCACCGGCCAGCGGTAAGAGTGTTTCTTAAAAGCGACCCCGAAAATTTCTTGGTACATGAGTCCATCGGGACTGTTTTCGTTTCTCATCCGGCGTTCGTTCTGCACCACTTCACGCTCTGTTTTAAAAGATTCGTCATTCACGACGAGATTCACCATTCGGTCGGCTTCGAGCTTTGCAATAAGCTCGAGCTTATCCTTCGGCATTTCCTGAACATAAGCCGTGTAATCACGAGAGGTGAAAGCATTTTCACCTTCGGCCCCCGCTTGTTCGAGTATTCGATCGAATTTTCCTTGTGGAAGTTCTTTTGTCCCCTTAAACATCATGTGTTCAAAAAGATGTGCGAGCCCCGTGTAGCTTACATCTTCGTCTCGTGATCCGACTCGAAACCAAGTTTGGTATGCAAAGGTGGGCGAAGAGTCGTCTTCAAGCACTAATAGTTTTAAACCATTAGGGAGCGTGGTTCTGAAAATTTCAGTATTTCCAAAAAACGGTATTTTTTTGCCGTCTTTTTCGCTTTTTTCAACACTCGAGCATCCATATCCGATTAGGGACGAAAGAAGAGCGAGACCTGCCAACAGAGCCGAAGTTTTTTTATTTTTCATTGCTCTCCAACTCTATCATTTTTATTCGTGCGTGATATTCTGAAATAAGGAATGACTGCATTTCATAATTTTTTTGATCGTCATAGAAAAGTCTGGGTCTCTGTCATGGGAGTGACGGCGACCCTTGCGCTTTTTATTGGGATGATCGGAGTGGTGAATTCCGATTTGTTCACCGTTCATGTGGTTGAAGTGATCGGGCTTGGAAATGAATCGTCGGATGACAATTCTTTGCCGCAAACTTCCACTCCACTCAGCGCCCAACAAATTATAGAGATCGCTCAGGTTCCAACGGAGTCGACGAATTTGTTTTCGCTTCGACTGACAGGGATTGAAAAGCGACTGCTGGCTCACCCTTGGATAAAAGGGGTGACCATCTCGAAGCATTTCCCCCAGGCGGTATCGATCTCCGTTATCTTTCGTGACCCAATTGCCATCCTTCAGAACCCAGACGGCGCTCTCTATTATTTAGATTTGGATGGGTCTGCGTTTGCTCCTCTGAACTTAAAGTCGAATTCCGACTTACCCGTTCTTGTAAATTTACCGACCGAACAGATTATTCCCGCTCTTCGGTTTCTTCAGTCTTGGTCGAATTCTGGCTTAGACCCGCTGTCCCGTCTGTCCTCACTTGAATGGGATCCCGAAAAGGGACTCAGTGTGATGGCAACGTATTCACTCCCTCAGTCCCTCGGTCGAGTCAGAGTTGAGCTTGGGCGTTTTTTCGAGAACGACCCAGAGGCTCAGCTAGGTCGTTTACGCGAAGTGTTAATTTATCTCAGCAAAAATGAAATACGAGCTCGTCAGGTATTTGCCGACTTAGGAAAAAAAATAGTTGTCAGAATCGCTCGTAGTTCTTAGACTTCCTTAGATGAGGGAAGTATTTGCCGGGTTAGGTAACCACTGAACTCTATTTGACTGCGTTAGTATAAACGCGTCAGAGACCCATGGGAGGGTTTCTTGTATGTCCAAAAAGGACTTTGTTGTCGGTCTTGATATTGGCACCACTAAAATCTGCTGCATCGTAGGAGAAGTTCACGAACGTGGACCGAACCCGGTAGTGGATATTATTGGAATTGGAACAGCTCCATCGGTCGGTCTCCGAAAAGGTGTGGTGATTAATATCGACGCAACCGTCGAGAGTATCACTAAAGCAGTCGAAGAAGCCGAACTCATGGCGGGAATAGAGATCTCCAGTGTTTTCACTGGAATCGCTGGCGGCCATATTAAATCTTTTAATTCTTCAGGCGTTGTCGCCGTTAAAGATAAAGAAATTAATGAGAGTGATGTGCAGAGATGCATCGACGCTGCGAAAGCGGTCGCCATCCCTCTCGATCGTGAAGTGATTCACATCATGCCCCAAGAGTTTATCATCGATGGCCAAGACGGCATTCGTGATCCGATCGGCATGAATGGAATGAGGCTTGAAAGCCGCGTTCATATCGTTACGGGAGCCGTTTCGAGCGCCCAAAACATCATTAAGTGCGCGAATAAAGCTGGTTTAAACGTTACTGAGATTTGTCTCGAGCCGATTGCATCTGCTGCGGCAGTTCTTTCTGAAGATGAGAAAGATCTTGGAGTGGTACTAGTTGATATCGGTGGTGGAACAAGCGACATCGCGATTTTCCGTGATGGAGCGATCGTTCATACGAGCGTTCTTGCCATCGGTGGAAACCACATCACGAATGATATCGCCGTCGGACTTCGCTGTCCTCAGAACGAAGCCGAGAAACTTAAAATCGCACATGGATGCGGTTTAGCTTCACTTGTTCGTCCTGATGAAACGATTGAAGTCGCGGGAGTGGGCGGAAGAAAGCCTCGCATGGTTCCCCGTCGTCTTCTCGCAGAAATTATCGAGCCTCGTGTTGAAGAGATTTTTTCTCTCATTCAGCGTGAAGTGAATCAGAGCGGTCATGGAGAACTTCTATCGGGTGGCATTGTGATCACAGGTGGATCGAGCCTTCTTGAGGGAATGCCTGAGATGGCCGAGTTCATTTTTGAAATGCCAGTGAAGCGCGGAATTCCTCAGGGAATCGGCGGACTTCGGGATGTGGTGAATAGTCCGAAGTTTGCGACTGGCGTTGGATTATTAAAATTTGGAGCCCGAACCGGCTCTAAGGCAAGATTTCAGATCCGCGATAAAAACATCTACGATAAAGTTCGTGGATCGATGCGGACCTGGATTCAGGATTTATTTTAGCCGAACTGAGAGGCGAGGCTAGGGTAGTGGGTGTAATAACGGAAGGCCGGAAACGGTCTCCTCAAACAGGAAGAGGAATTAAACCATGTTCGAAATCGATCAAGTAGCGACCCAAGGGGCAAAGATCAAAGTCATCGGCGTGGGCGGCAGCGGATGCAATGCCGTAAATACGATGATTAAGTTAGGTCTACAAGGCGTAGACTTTATTACCGCTAACACTGATATCCAGGCGTTGAATGCGTCACTCGCACCGACGAAAATTGCGATTGGCCAAGACGTGACTCGCGGACTCGGCGCTGGCGCGAACCCAGAGATCGGTCGTAAAGCTGCTCTTGAGGACTACGCGAAGATCCAGGAAATGATTGCTGGAGCGGACATGGTTTTCATCACTGCAGGTATGGGCGGTGGAACTGGAACCGGAGCAGCTCCGATCATCGCAAAAATTGCGAAAGAAGCGGGCGCACTAACGGTTGGAGTGGTTACGAAACCTTTCGTTTTCGAAGGCAGAAAGCGCATGAAACACGCTGAAGACGGTCTTGCCGCTCTTCGCGAAAACGTTGATTCCCTCATCATGATTCCGAATCAGCGTCTTCTCGCAATTTCGGGCGCGAAACTCTCGATGATGGATGCGTTTAAAAAAGCAGATGAAGTGCTTCTGAACGCAGTTCAGGGGATTTCGGATCTCATTAACTGCACCGGTCACATTAACTGTGACTTCGCAGACGTTCGCACGATTATGAATAATCGTGGAATGGCCCTCATGGGTATCGGTCATGCTAAGGGTGAGCACCGTGCAGTGGAAGCTGCGACGAACGCGATCTCTTCACCTCTACTTGAGGATGTTTCGATTAACGGTGCTACCGGCATCATCATCAACATCACCGGTGGATCGGATCTCTCGATTCATGAAGTGAATGAAGCAACCACGCTCATCATGGAAGCAGCTCATGCAGATGCTGAAATCATCTTCGGTACCGTCATTGACGATACGATGAATGACTCAGTAAAGATTACGGTTATTGCAACGGGCTTAAATGCTCCGGCAGCAACCATTGCGATGAGTATGAATTCTCAAGCAAATGCCGGCGCACAAGGCTGGGGCCAGCAGCAGTCTGCTGTAACTCCTCCTGCACCGAATGCGTCGATGGTTTCGGCTCCTGTGGTACCCGCTCCGATCGTTGCACCTCAGCCGATTCGGGTTGAAGCAGTTCAAATCGAATCCGAGTCTTCGAATTTCAATGAGCTGATGGGAGCACCTGCTACTGAGTCTCCTTCGGCGAATCCAGGCCTCCAGTCTCGCGCCCCATCGAAAGAGATGGGAACGGGAGCTGAGGCTGGAGAACTTGCACGGGCTCGTGCAATCGCCCAGCGCCTTGGGATCACGAATCTGACTGACGATGAATACGATGTTCCGACTTACATGCGCCGTCGTAGCGCTGAGTCTGAGCTATAATCATTAGTCCGGCTTAAAGTTAAACGGCGTCTTGGAGATTCCAAGGCGCCGTTTACTTTTTAAGGTGTCAAACCAATGACTCTATACAGTCTTTGGCTAATGAATTTCTATAGATTTAACTCTAATAACCGATGGGTAATTGAGGAGATGTCTATTCTCCTAAAGGAACTGAATGCTCATGGGATCGATCCAAAAAATATTTTACGCAGTCCCGTCGGTGATGCTCATCATCGGCTTAGCTACGGGCTGTGGTCAGGCGCGATTTCTGTCAGATATCTCAGCAATTTCCACACTCCTTAAATCAGGGGATATTCTCGTTTTATCGGGTGGCACAGTGGCCCGAACAGCTTCACCATTTCCCCTCCATCAAATTTCAGCTTTCAATTCTGACGGAACGTACAAGTCCGTTCTACGCTCAGTTTCTTCCTCAGAAATGCTCATGGGAATGGCATTTGGCTCTAATCCTCAGGAACTTCTTTTTACGGTCGATACAACG
>JBGSHQ010000264.1:0-7297 GCA_041752095.1 Bdellovibrionia bacterium | reverse complement strand
GGATTTGGATCCGGAGTTTCTCGTTTTTAAAGGCAGCGTGTAGGCGCGGTCTGAGTTCATCACGAATCCATTTTAAGGCGTTAAAATTAGGTAAATAATCAAGGTCACCGATAAAGACGATACGAACCTCGCCAGCTGGAGTTTTCGTCCCGTTCGGGGCGTAGAGTTTCGTATCGAGTCCATGGGGTAGGACTTGGGTTTTCGAGTTCGGTGCAAGTTTTTGCATCCGAAACGCATCGATCGGGGAAGCTGTGACCACCGCATCGGCAGCGTAGCTAAGTTTCTTTTCGTAAAGCGCACACTGTGCGGCGACGAGACCCTGCGGCCAATATTTTAATCGCGTAAACGCATTATCGAAAAGCAGGTCACTCTCCACCTGGTGCTCATCGAGAACGGTAAAACATCCGAGCTTTTTTGCGAGTTTAATATATTTTGCCATTCGAAGGCGGGAGAGCCAGACGAGGTCTCCTGGTTTTGCTTTCGCGCGAAGCAACGACGCAATACTCGTCGAATAGCCTTGCGCAAAATGAGGCCGAATGAGGTCCAGCGCCTGAACAAGTAAGGTAGGATCGTCGAGTTTATGGCAGGAGACCGTGATGTTTTTTCCGAAACGCTCGTGAACCGCTTTTTGGATCGAAGCCGTTTCTGACGGATCAGCAACACAGAAGAGTTCGACCGGCATCCGTTTCGAGAGAAGCGAAAGGACCTGTGCATCGCGAATTCTTCGGGCTCCGACGATTGGAATCGGTGGTCCGCTCGTCAGGAAGAAAGCTTTTTTCATAGCTTAAAGCCTGCGGCTTCAGAATCAGACTTGAAAGTTTTAACCGTATCGAGGCTCAGTGATTCCGCACTTTTACCGAAGCCCGACATTTTTTTAATGATGTCAGCAGGAGCCGTGATGATGTGGCAGCCGGCTTCTTCGGCTTGGACAATATTATAAACTTCGCGAGTCGAGGCCCAGAGGAGTTCCACATCTTTTCCCGCCGCGATACAGAGTTCGCGGGAAGCTCGCATGAGGGGCATTGGATCGACGCCGCTATCAGCGATACGTCCCGCGAAAACAGAAACGAGTGTCGGCGCTCCGCCTTTTACAGCTTCGCAGGTGCCTTTCACCTGGTCGTAGGTAAAAAGCGCAGTGACATTCAGTTGCACGCCCGCATGGGAGAGTTCATTAACAAGCGCGAGTGTGGACTCACCCTTAGAGTTCGTGATCGGAATTTTTACGTAAACGTTTTTACCCCAAGTTTTAATCTCAAGCGCCTGGCGCTTCATCTCCGAAATCTCGTCGGCGAATACCTCAAATGAGATCGGCTTCACGGTGACTTGGGTCAGGATCTCTTTGCAGAAGCCCCGGTAGTCGGTGATTCCGGCTTTTTTCATCAGGGACGGGTTCGTGGTGATTCCGGCGACTTTTGGGTTCGCGTTCATCTCAAGCAGGGACGTCCGGTCAGCTCCGTCGGAGTAGATCTTAATTTTGCCCTTAAATACGTAGTGGCCCGAGGAAAATGTCGTCATTTTAGTCACCTTTTCGGAATTAAATCGATAAGGGCTTGAAAAATCAAAGGAAAATTCGTACTAAAGGGGGGTGGGTCATACTTGACACATTTACTCAGGTAATGCAGAGTATTTATATGAGCAGTGAAGTGATGGGGAAGAAATCAAAGAAACCGGGTCGATCGTTTCAGGGGGGGGCTGTAGTCGCTCTTTCACTGGTTTTCCTGACGGCATGCGGTAAGAATAAGGAAAACTCCACTTTTAATGGAATTGAAGGCTGTGGCGCAGCCGACCAGACTCGTTCCTATATGAATCCAATGGATTCAACCCAGGTTCAGGTGATCTCGATCGACTCTGGTTTTAACTCTGAGCAGATTTCTAAAATCGAACGCGCGGTAGAAACCTGGAACGCAAAGAGCAGACAGATCATCGGCCGCGACGCATTCCGAACTCAGTCACTTCAGCTTTCAGCGTCTTCGACGCCGAGCCCTTCGGATAACTGCGGATTTCCTGGAACGTCTTCTGCGTTTTCGATCGTGAAGGTGACAGACCAGGCGACCTGGGCGGCTCTCGGATTCCAGTCGAATAATCCAGGCGTAACCATCAGGTGCACGACCGAAGATCGAGACTTCGCTAAAAAGCAGGTCATCCTCATTAATCCTACGAATATGATTTCGATGCCCACCATTTTCGAAACGGTTATCGTTCATGAACTCGGTCATGCGATCGGACTTGATCACAGCTGCGATGCCGCGAATCGTGGAATCGCAGGATATGTCGGATGTAATTCTGATTCGGTTTCTGCTGAATACCACGAAGCCGCGATGTATCCCTATATCGATGCCTCCCATTTAAAAGAAGACCTTCGTGCGAATGACGAAGAACGCGGCACTTGCGCGCTGACTTGGCGCCCATAGAAAGATTTCATGCTTATCGCCCTCTCCGCCGCATTCGTAGGTTTAGTTCACTCACTTGCTCCCGGGCACTGGCTTCCGGTCGTGCTCATGGTGAAGACGAAAAAGTGGGATCTCGCTCATGCGGCTTTTGCGGCAGTGGTTGCGGCGAGTGGACACATCATCGTTTCACTTGCGCTCGGTCTCGCAGGTGCGATCGTTGGGAAAAGTTTATTCGGCGGTCAGCTTCATGAACTCGAAGAGCATGCGGGGGGTATTCTTATTTTTTTCGGACTCGCCTACGCCATCTATTCTCGATTCCAGCACCGCCACTGCCATGGCCATGAACACCATGGACCTGATCCGAAAAAGGGTAAAAAGGCCCCGTATCTATTCTTGTTTAGCCTAGGGTTTTCCCCGTGCTTCGCGGTTTTACCAATTTTCGCGACTGCGATTGGAATGGGGTCTGCCGTACTTGTAGGATCGATGATCGCTTTTTCCGTGGGTGTACTTCTCGCGATGGTCGGAGGCAGCCTTCTCGTTTCCCATGGTCTCTTAAAGCTCGATCACCCGATCTTCGAACACCATGGTGATCTGATTACAGGATTAGGGGTGGCCGCGATGGGCTTGATTCTCGTCCTCTTTCCGCATACCCATACCTAACTTATGCCCATGTACGAATATCGCTGTGAAAAATGTGAAGTCGTCATCGAGACGATGCAAAAATTTTCGGATGCTCCGTTAACCGACTGTGAAAAGTGCGGAGCAAAGGGAACGCTCTCGAAATTAATCTCGAAGTCATCTTTCGCTCTTAAGGGAACGGGCTGGTATACGACAGATTATAAGAAGAGCAGTGCTCCAGCGGCGTCTGCGCCAGCAGAGAGTGTGACGAAGTCAGAACCCGCTTCGACTACCGCTACGCCAGCCGCAAGCCCTTCTCCAAACAAATCGAATAAAGCAGACTAAACGGATACATTCCCGTCGAGTGCTTATCCGACCAGAGGAGCTGGAGCGCGTATCGTCCGATCGCGTTTACTCCTGTAGGACGAACATCAGCAGCTAAATTTTCTCGCTTCAGTGTTCTTTTCCCGGTGTGTTCATCGACGCAGTTAGCGCAGGGGCAATAAAAACGAAGTTCGAAATAAGGAACCGCGAACTTTGCTCCGTTCGACCATTCCATCCGCATTTCCGTCGCAGAATGGGGTTCAACTCGGTTCGGGATCGTTGTTTTTTCGAATGTTTTTTCAAACTCTGTATTCATGCCCCTGAGCCTAACCCGCTAGCGGATAAAACGGAAGAGTTCAGGATGCTGGGAGAGCTCAGGACCCCCGATGTAACCGCCCACCCCCATCGAGGCTTCTGCGGCTTCAAACGTACCGTCTGGTTTCTCGTTCATGCCGCTAATCGTGTATTCAAACTGTACTGAAAGAATCATTCCCCGGAGTAACATCGGGCGAATCACCCTGCGACCCGCCGGAGTGAGGTCGATCGTGCAGTCCTGGAGCTGGCCCATGACTCCTGCCCGGTGAGTACACGAATTCGGATTAATCAGTTTCTTTAAGTCCGGAGTCAGAATGATATGTGATTCGTGGAAAGGGAGTGCCGAAAAAACGGCGTTCGGATTTAGGATCTTAATCGACTCCTGGGCTTTCTGTACGAGTTCACTATTCACTGTCGGAGTCATCATGACTTGGATGATGGCGGAGTAGGGAGCACCCCAGCTGATTTGTGCGAAGTATTCCGTATACGAAAAAAGAGGAACCCCTTTTTCATCACGAGCCATCCCGATCGAGGTTGGATTTAAGTAATAGAGATTTTTATCGAGATGATCCGGATAAATGAGAATTCCTGCTCCTGCAGGAGTCCCTCGATTTAGAATGGGGGCGGCATAGGCAGTCGAGCCGAGGGCAAAAATAATTAAGGAGAGGAGAGAGTTTTTCATAATGATCCTTTCATTGGGTTAGAGAACAGTGTGTGGTGATTTCTAAACGGAAATACCGATCGAGAGTTTCAGCGAATTTCGGGTCGTTCTGATCAACCATAAGCTCGATTAACCTTTCGATACATGCGGATCGCGGTAGACCGTTTAGAAGTAAAAGTTCACTTCGAAGGGTTTCGTTAATCGGATTCGTCCCTCTTTCTTCAGGGGTTTTAGTGTTTCCACAACCCATGAAAAGGGGAGTAAAAAGACTGATTAAAAAAAACCATTTTAATAAGTGCATCTTTCAGTCCTTTCTTAGAGTCCGGAAACTTCTAAGCGTTTGGGCGGATAAGTAATGAAGTTACCTTCTTCACGGCTCATGCGCCTTTCACGAGTTTCTCCGCGAGGGTTTATCTTCGGAATTGGAAGGGTGATTTTTTTATTCAGAAATTCCGAGAAGCTTGTAATCGGACTGGTTTCGCTGAAAACGATGCAGTCATGAAGTACAGATTTTTTTAGAGCATCTCGGGTGCTTTTATAGCGAACTGGTTTTCGGTTCACGCTTTCGACTACCGAAGGATAACGGAGTAATGACTCGGATAAGGATTCTCCTTCGTGAACCAAAGCTTCGCAGATTTCTGAACCGAGAGAAACGGATTCTAGAATTTGATCTGAAGTCACTTGGGCTTCGATCGTTCCTAAAATCTGAATTCCTGGGTCATTCGATGCCAGTAGCTTTTCCGTCTGAAGTTTTGTGAGTGTAAACATATAAGAGAGTGATGGACCGGCCGCACGCGGGATCCATTTTCCTTCTCCCTTAATTCCGAGTGAATTCACACGTACTGTCGGAGATCCGATCGCTTTCCCAGCTATCCAGCTCACTGACTTATTTGGGAATGCAAGCTTCAGCGCCTCGATTTGGGGAGTGAAAGTCTCTGGATAATCGGCTGCGACTTCGAGATAGGCCCACGAATCCGGACTTTCCTGATAAACCAGAAGGCGTGCGGTAGTTTCAGTCATGGGTACGAAATAGAGATTACTTCCATCGATCCAGTAAAGAGGGAGGTGGCCAGTCGTTTCTGCATGTGCCTTAACGGCGGCGCTGATACCCAGACCAATAATAAGAAATCCGAGAATTTTTAAAAATGAGTTCATATTTTTTCCCTTCGTTTAGAAAATGGAAATTCCGTCAGCTGTGCGAACGACGTCATTGAAATGGTCCTTAATGCCGCCGATGCTAATTGGAACGCAGGCTTCGAAAACCTTCTGCTCGCGTCTTAAAAAAGTGATCGTGATGTCCTCACTCACTTCGGTACGGCCGTAATCCAGACTGATGCGGAAGAAGCTCCAGCCCGAACCCTCACTGCCAGGTGCATTCATGGGGAGTTCGTTCTTAAACATGCGCTCCATCAGCATGTTCGCAACCTTCATGGTAAACTCTTCGTACTTTGCTTCGCTGTCTGGAGCCGCATCGATTTGGATCTGAAGAGCTCCATCACGGATGAGTTTCTGGAGAGTCACGCTGACTTCTCGCTTCGTGAAAAATCCGCCGGTCGAATAAGTCGCCTTAAGAGTTTCGTAGACGGTCTTCCAGTTTAAATGGACGATTCCTTTGAAAAGTGGACTGAGTCCGAGTGACTGGTAACAGTAATCGAATTTCATGAATGCAGGGTTTTTTAACTGCGAGGTAAAGAGACGTGCGCCGATTCCATTTAAGGATGCATTCACTGCAATATCGGAATCAGCCTGACCGCCACGGCGTGAGAGATTGAATTCCTCGAAAAATTTCGCAAGCGGTGCCCCACTCGCTGAAGTTGAGTTTAACTCTATCGTCGACGAACGAACGGGAAGTACGGCTACGCGTCCATCAGTGCCGAGAATTGCGGTCACTTCAGCACGTTGGGCATCCGTAAATCCAAGCGCAGCGTTGAAAGTAAAAAATGCACCTGAGTCTGGGTTTACGGTGATTTCTCCACTGGCTGAGCGGCGCAGTCCCCAGTAAGTGAGACCGAATAAAGGGAGTCCATCGCTACCCGACTTCAGAGCGCCCGTACCTGGAAAGTAGTAAACGAGTTTCGGATCTTCGGAGTCCGGATAAAGGACTACGCCAGAGGCGAGGCGGATCGCCCGGTTTTCGGAGAATAGGGGGAGAGCAAACGCATTTGGTAGGAGGATGAGAGCGAAAACAGAGCTAAAGATGAGATAATAGTGTTTCATAGTGTTTTTCCTTCGGTGGCCTAAGGAGCAAGTCCCGAACCGAAATTCAGAGGCCGACGAGAAAGCTGAAAAAACATATAAAAAGCCCGTCTTTTCAAGCCCGTCACCGTGTCATTTCCAGAAAACATCCGAGACGAAAACAAATGAAAATGACCGAAAATCGGAGTAATAGTCCGGTATGACGACCTCATCCCATAAGAAACTTCGCGGCGCCGTGATTGGCTATGGATTCATTTCGGGCAAGGGACATATCCCGGCCTACCTCGTTCGTAAGGATGTCGAGATTATTGCTGTAGCGGATATTTCGGAAGGTCGACGTGCGGAGATTGCTCGAGTACTCCCCGGTGTTCGCGTTTATTCCGATTACGAAACGCTCCTCGCGAAGGAAAAAGGGAATTTAGATTTTGTCGATATTTCGACTCCGCCTTGCGATCATGCTAGGATCGCGCACGCGGCTTTCGATGCGGGACTTCATGTGCTCTGTGAGAAGCCGCTAACGACCACGCTTGAGGATGCGGCTTCGCTTTTAAAGCATGCCCAGGAATCAAAGCGCGTAATCTTTCCTTGCCATAATTATAAGCACGCGCCGGTCGTGAAGACGATTCGTGGGATTATCGAGAGTGGGAAAATTGGGAAGGTGACTTCGCTGACCCTTTCGACTTACCGAAACACTCACGCGAAGGGTGTGAATGAATGGAAGACGCACTGGCGGCGCGAGAAAAAATATTCGGGCGGCGGGATTGCGATGGATCATGGGTCGCATACTTTTTAT
>JBGSHQ010000263.1:0-2539 GCA_041752095.1 Bdellovibrionia bacterium | reverse complement strand
CGCATTTGGAACGGTCGAGAGTGCTGTTACCGCATTAAAGAATGGCGCGTTTGATTTTATAACGAAGCCTTTCGACCAGGTGGAGCTGATCGCTGTCATTGAGAAAGCATGCTTAACAAATCAGGCACGTCAAAAAGAGCCGAATCCATCTATGGTTCCATCTCCTCATCTTAACTCGGCTTTAAGACGAGAAGAGCCGAGTCGGTCGCTCGATGAACTATTTATTTTTTCAGGTGAGAGCGAGAAAGCAAACGAACTTCGTCGGGTCATCGAAAAAGTTGCCTCGAGCGATTCAGCGGTGCTTATCTCCGGAGAACGCGGAACGGGGAAGGAGATTGCGGTCCAAGAAATTCATTCCCGTTCGAGTCGATCCATTCGCCCCTTTATTAAAGTGAACTGTGGTGTGATTCCCGGAAATTTTATTGAGAGTGAACTTTTTGGATACGAACGAGGTGCTTTTAGCGGTGCGGTCTCATCAAAACCCGGTCGGTTTGAGCTTGCTCATGACGGAACTCTTTTCTTGGATGACATCAATGAGCTGCCTTTAGAAATTCAGAAAAAAGTTCTCCATGCCATTCAAAATAAAGAATTTTTACGAGTGGGCGGCCTATCGACCATACATGCCGATGTTCGAATCATTGCTTCCTCAAGTGTTGAACTCATTAGCTTGGTGAAATCTGGGAAATTTCTTGAAGATCTTTATTATCGATTAAATGGCTTCCATGTGACTATTCCCGCGTTACGTGACCGACGGGAAGATATACCTGAACTCATCAGAAAATTTTTTGATCGTTATAATGCTAAGTTTAAAAAAAATGTATCCACACTTGAGCCAGGAGTGCTGGAGATTTTTCTCAGTTATTCATGGCCTGGAAATATTCGTCAGCTGGAGAATGTGATTGAGCGGATGATTTTAATGACGGATGACTCTTTCATTCGAGTGCATGATCTTCCAGAAGAGTTAAATCCAAGTGGGAGCATTAAAAATAGCGCCGTCACTCATGATTCTCCTGAAGGATTTAAGGAAGCGGTGAGAAGACAGACCCAGCTCGCAGAACGCTCACTGATTGAAAAGGCACTCGACGAAACAAATGGAAATGTGACCCGAACTGCCGAGAAGCTCGGATTATCGCGAAAGGGTCTACAGCTAAAAATGAAGGAGCTCGGGATTCGTAAGGGCGTTGGAGCTTAATTTTTATTGCCCGATCACCCACCGGGTGATCCAAATCGACGCATCGGTCGCTAGACGAAACGATTCGCAGGTTTCGTGATTCAGCCGTGCGCGAGCTGATTCACGCGAGAGGTTTTTTAGAAGGTCTTCGTTATCGATTTGCTTTGGGTTTAAAGGAACACTGACTTCGCTCGCCTTAAGGTGTGTCCCAACGAAATTAACGAGAGATTCACCGACCCCTGGAGCGCGCTTAATCGATTTATCGATGATCTCGAGCGCGAGTTCTCGAGGCGAAGAGACAAGAATCGATCCCGCCGATTTCTCGAAGCACTCTTTAAACGGAGATTCGTTCTCCGAGAGAAGTGCGTGGCGCACGTACCCTTCGTAAGCCCAGTGATAATTCGTGACCACTCGAGTGGTTTCGCCAATAACGTTTTTTACAATGTCCTGAGGTGGCCAGTGGAAGATGGATTCGAGTGGCATCATCCGGAGGGAGGGAAACATCACAGTGTGAAAAGGCTGGGTGAGGTCTTGGACGTAGTGGAGTGTCCATCCGAGGATTCGCATTCCCCACGCGGTTTCTCCCTTTCGGATGAGATCCCGAGCCTCGTTTGCGAGGAGTTCTATACGATCGGGACTTTGTCCAAGAGTTCGAGCGGGGATTTGAAAGGTTGCGACCGGATTTTTCCACTTCCATCCGGGCCAGAACATATGCCGGAACCCTTGTGAGCCTGGGCCTTTCATGCCGCCCATGTACTTTCGGTCATCGCTCGGGTCAGACGAGTCCGGAAGATCGTGGTCGAGCCCGTGGTCGGGGTCTTCGGGGGCGATGCGTAGGAGTTCGCTATAAGTTTTTGCTTCGGTAGATTTTATTTCTGCGGTTGGGTTTAGCAGAAGAAGCGCTGCTATCTCTGAATAGCGCTTTTTATCGGGTGTCGCGTCTTTTGGGAGTGAGTCATTCCAGTTTCCCTTTGGAAGAGGGGCTTCCTTTTCAAGCCGGGCCTGCACCCATTTCATAACGACCGTATGGTCATACCAGGCATGGGCAGACGGAGCGCCGGTCATGAGTAGGACTAGGATCACCCATAGGGTCGGTACTCGTGGAGTTATGAAACGAATGCGGAACATTCTCTAAGAATAGACGGAGTGGGTGGTTGATTTCAAACTGGAATTTAGGTTTTTGCATTCATTCAGTTCTTTTTATCAAGCCCGAGAATCCTTTTCATAGGTTTATGAGGCTAAATGAAGATTTTTTTCGGATGTCTTACAATTCTGGAGATCGAATATCCATTTTTTCAGTATTTTTGGAGGTAGCATATCCAAAAATACTGAGATCATTTTTACATTCGATTTGCGACGAGCACCTGT
>JBGSHQ010000262.1:0-9409 GCA_041752095.1 Bdellovibrionia bacterium | reverse complement strand
GGAGCGGTTCTCCGTGCGCTCGGCGATTCGCCATGACGACGAGTTTTTCACCCGCCTCTTTTGGAAAAACATCCATCACGCGGACATAAAGATCATTTCGACCAAAGGTACGACCGCGGCCCGATGCTTGCCTGTAAGCTCCGATCACGAGCTGCTCAGATTCAGTTTCAATCACTCCGCGCTCTACCAAAGCGGGTGAGGTTCCTAAAATAGCTCCCGCCATTTTTAGAGCATCCTCAAAACTGTTGGGGAGAGGATGTCCTGGGCTCATGAGCGGTTCGCCCCAAATCCTGCTTCTTTCAGAGCTTCCATCTGATAATGGCGCTGGAGTGAACCGAGGACTTCATCGATTTTACCTTCCATCACTTCCGGAAGTTGGTGAATTGTTAAACCGATGCGGTGATCGGTTAAACGTCCCTGTGGAAAATTATAGGTACGAATGCGTTCAGATCGATCACCGGTTCCGACCATGGTTTTACGTGCATCCGAATGTTCTTTCGCCGCGCGATCTTGTTCTGCAGTTAAAAGCCTGGAGCGAAGAATCTTCATCGCTTTACCTTTGTTTTTCAGCTGCGATCGTTCGTCTTGGCAGACGACCACTAAACCCGATGGAATGTGCGTAATACGAACGGCAGAGTCGGTCGTGTTCACGCCCTGTCCGCCAGCCCCGCCGGAGCGAAACACGTCAATCCGGAGTTCTGTGGGATTAATATCGACATCGACTTCTTCGGCTTCAGGGAGAATAGCTACCGTTACGGTCGAAGTATGAACGCGTCCTTGGGTTTCGGTAGCAGGTACTCGCTGTACTCGGTGAACCCCGCCCTCATATTTCAACCTCGAATAGACGTTTGTACCAGTCACCATCGCAATCATTTCTTTAAAGCCGCCAATGCCGGTAGCACTTGCCGACATGAGTTCCATGTTCCAGCCTTGTTTAGCTGCAAAACGCTCATACATTCGGTAAATTTCCGCAACGAAAAGTGCGGCTTCATCTCCACCCGCACCAGCGCGAACTTCGAGAAGAATGTTTTTTCCGTCGTTCGGATCTTTAGGAAGGAGAAGAAGCTGAAGACTTTCTGTCACTGAAGCAAGCTCCGGTTCAATTCTCCGCATCTCTTCGCGCGCCATCGTTGCCATTTCTGCGTCAGAGTCGGTCAGTAGCTCCTTATTTGAAGCAAACTCTTCTTTTAACGATTTATATTTTCGATACTCAGTAACGATCTCCCCTAACGTCGCATGCTCACGCGAAAGGCTCCGAAATTCATCGGGACGTCCTGCAAGTGCAGGATCGGATAAACGGGATTCCACTTCGAGAAAGCGGGCTTCTACCGCTTCGAGTTTATCGAACACTTTAATACTCCTCTAAAGTTCTGGAAATTCGGCCACTGCGGCGGGGATATACTGGATCTCAGCGAGAGCTGCGACTTCAAACCCACTGAGTTTGCTGTCCATTTTCTTTTCAAGTCGTAGGACTTGGCGAAGTGACGCAAGAGCGACTTCGAGCTGTTCATCGTCTGGCTCACGGGTGGTTAATTTCTGAAGAAGCAGTCCTGGAGAAATGATTGCGCGAAAAAACGCATTATCCATTCGGCAGGCACACGCTTTAATAAACTCATACGCAACCCCAGCAACCGGAAACATCAGAATCATTTTAGCGACAATCATCCCCAGATGATTCTTCCACGCCGTCTCACTAAAATGCGTGAGCCCAAGACTGGGGAGCAAAATACTAAACATGACGATCGAAATTAAAACCAAGAAGAGAAGAAAACTCGTTCCACAGCGCGGGTGGAGGGTCGAATGTTTACATGCATTAGCAACCGTTAACTCTTCCCCTGCCTCAAATGCGTAAATCGATTTATGTTCAGCGCCGTGATACTGGAACACGCGCTTAATTTCATTCATCTGCGAAATCATCCAAACATAAGCAAGGAGGATCGCCATCTTAAATGCGCCATCGAGCAGATGAAAAAGAGGACTGTTATTAGAAATTCCGAGATATCGATCGGATGTTATACCTGCAGTAATCGCATGAGGAAGGGCGACGAATAAGAGCATGCCCATTCCAAAAGCAAAAACCATTGAAGACGCGATTTCGACTTTGGACAGTTTTTTTCCGGCGTCTTTCGCTTCATCTCCTTCACTGCCAATTTCAGCCGAAAAGGAAAGAGCTCCCATCCCCTGAATCATCGATTCGACGAGTGTCGCAACGCCGCGGAGAATCGGTTTCGCTAAAATCGGATACTGACGAAGCACCGTCGAATAAGGGTCATGCTTAATGACAATTTTTTTAGAATCCCCACGACGAACGGCGACAGCGATAAAGTTCGGCGAGCGCATCATCACGCCTTCGAGGACGGCCTGGCCCCCGATACTGGTGAATTTTTTTACTTCGTTTCCGGATGCAAATACGCCCATTTAGCCGCTCATACCTTTGATGAATTCGTCGTTCGTTTTAGAGTTATGCACCTTTTCGAGCAGAAACTCCATTGCATCAAGCGTATTCATCGGGTGAAGAACCTTTCGGAGGATCCAAAGGCGATTCAGGATATCCTTAGGCACTAAAAGCTCTTCTTTTCGCGTTGCTGACTTATTAATGTCCAGACATGGGAAAATTCGCTTTTCCATGAGTTTCCGGTCGAGATGGATCTCAGAGTTACCCGTTCCCTTAAACTCTTCGAAAATAACCTCATCCATTCGTGAGCCCGTTTCGACAAGGGCGGTAGCAATAATAGTGAGGGACCCCCCCTCTTCTACATTTCGAGCTGCACCAAAAAACCGCTTCGGTTTATGGAGAGCGTTTGAGTCGACACCGCCGGAGAGGATTTTTCCCGAAGGCGGAACAACCGCGTTATAAGCGCGGGCGAGACGCGTAATCGAATCGAGGAGAATGACGACGTCATACTTATTTTCGACGAGTCTTTTTGCCTTCTCAATCACCATCTCTGCGACCTGGACATGGCGTGACGCCTGTTCATCAAAGGTCGAACTCACCACTTCGCCCTTCACCGATCGTTGCATGTCCGTCACTTCTTCAGGACGTTCATCAATTAAGAGGACGATCAGTTTTACCTCAGGATGGTTCGTCGTGATCGCATTCGCAATATCTTGCATCAGCACCGTCTTACCCGCGCGAGGAGGAGCAACAATTAAACAGCGCTGACCCTTTCCGAGTGGAACCATCATATCGATAATTCGTGTCCCGTAGTTCGTAGGCTGATATTCAAGCTTAATTCGCTCGTTCGGATAAAGAGGCGTGAGGTTATCAAAAAGAACTTTTTCAGCATTGATCTCTGGAGCTTGAAAATTTACCTGTTCGACTTTTAAGAGAGCGAAATAACGCTCACCTTCTTTAGGGGCGCGTACGGAACCGCTAACCGTGTCACCCGTTCGAAGGCCGAACCGACGAATCTGTGAGGGTGAAACATAAACATCGTCTGGACCGGGAAGATAGTTATAGTCGGGCGCTCTTAGGAAACCGAATCCATCGGGCAGACACTCGAGAACTCCATCTGCATAAATGTGTTCATCCTTCTCAGCTTTCTTTTGGAGGATGGCGAAAATGAGATCCTGTTTTCGCAGTCCCGCGCCATTTTCAATTCCCAGTTCTTTACCGATTTCAACCAGGTCACCGATCTTCTTTTCTTTTAATTCACGGAGATGCATATCGCGTCTCTTTCTTATTTATATTTATGGGTAAAATGAGGGGGGTTTTTAACTGCTAGAATTGGATGGGTTCTTATTAAGATTACCCTCTTTTACGAAAGTTTCAATCCTTGCTAAGCGAGGGGTGACCTGGAGCAGCAACATCGGGGATACCCTTTCTTAGAGCGGCAACTCTTGCCTACTCACATTCTCTTTTCGATCGCTGGCTTTACCAGTTACGATTTTACTATGCGGAAAAAATTGGCCGTCGCTACGACGTCGCTTCTTACCATTGCGGTGCTTTTTGCGGGTATGGGATTCTTTTTTAGAACCGCCCTTCAAGCCTACCAACCCCAAAACACAATTCGCGAAATCATCGAGGTGAATAAAGGTCAGTCACCGGCTTCGGTTGCAAGACAACTCGAAGCGATGCAGATCATTCAAAATGGAAAAATCTTTCTTTATTACGGAAAGCTAAAAGGGGCGTGGGGGAAAATTAAGGCGGGTGAATATGAACTCTCACCTTCTATGACTCCTAACCAAATTTTTACGATTCTTGAAAGTGGCATCAGTGTTTCGCGTCCGTTCCTCGTTCGTGAGGGACAGAATATTTATGAAATTGCTGATGCAATCGAAGCGAAAGGCTTTGGTTTGAAAGAACGCTTTCTGAAGCTTGCGCGGGATTCCACCTTTATCGCATCGACTGGGCTCACTCCCACTCCAACCTCTCTCGAAGGATATCTCTTCCCAGACACTTATTTACTCCAACGTAAAATGACCCAGGAAGAAATTCTGAAGGCGATGGTAAAGCGCTTTCAGTCCGCGTGGGGACCTAATGATGAACAAAAAGCTCGAGAACTGGGTATGACCCGTGATCAGGTCATTACTCTCGCTTCGATTGTTGAAAAAGAAACGGGCGCTCCGGAAGAACGGCCGGTCATTGCGGGAGTTTTCCATAATCGTCTGAGTAAGAAGATGAAGCTCCAGAGTGATCCAACGACCGTTTACGGGATTTGGAGCCGATATAAGGGAAATATTCATAAATCCGATCTTCTTGAGTCGACGCCGTATAATACCTATACGGTTGCGGCTCTTCCGGTGGGTCCCATCTCTAATCCTGGAAGTGATGCGATTCGTGCGACTTTAAACCCTGCTCTTCACCACTACCTCTACTTCGTTTCTAAAAACGATGGGACTCATGCCTTTACTGCGACATATGAAGATCACTCTAAAGCAGTTGCTCAGTTCCAACTCGATCGACGGGCTCGTGAGGGTAAAAGCTGGCGCGATTTAAAAAAGAAAGACGCATCTCCAAAAACAGTGAACTAGGCTAAGGCCGAAGCATTCGACTGAAACTTTGGATACGGATCTAAAAAGGGAAAGCACGGACTTCGGTAACTTCTTTCTAAATCGAGGAGCCAAAGTTTAAACCGAAGTTCGAGATCACTTGGATTATCTGTTCCCATAAATCCGCCGATCGTTTTATCCGACACCACTCGGTGGCACGGTACGAGAATTAAAAACGGATTCTTTTTCAAAGCCTGCCCCACTGCACGAGCGGCGAGTGGTTTACCCATTTTTTTAGCGACCCATGCGTAGGTGCGAGTTTCTCCGTGTGGAATTTGGAGAGTGGCTTCGTAAACCTTTTTTGCAAATTCACTGATTTCTTCATGCGCGAATAAATTCCAGTGCAGAGGAAGTAGTGGCGCTCCATCTCGAAAAAACCCCTGGAGGTCGCGGAGAAGAGCCGCAATACCATAGGGAGGCTGTTCACCCTCAGCGATCAGAGGAGAAACTGAGTCCTCATTCCACGCAAGCCGCACTAAGCGACCGGACTCATCCCAATAGAGATCAAAATGAAATTTGAAAGGTTCCGAATGCGAGTGATGAAAAATCGAATTTTCGATTCGGAAGCGGTTCGGCATGGTCGGACAAAATCTCTGCGAGTTCGTCTATAATATCAATGGTTCATTTTCGAACCCCTCACCTGACCCCTTGTGACAGCGGCACGCGCTAGCCCGGTGCGAAATTCCTCAATATTTTCGCTTGCTTATCGCGCCTAGCCTCAAGTAAGTTTCGCGCACTTAAAATGGGTTCATACGTAGTCCTTGCACGCAAATGGCGCCCTTCTCAGTTCTCCGACATCGGTGGGCAGGGACCTGTCGTTCGAACGCTCATGAATGCGATTCAGTCGGAACGCATTCACCACGCCTATCTCCTCACCGGATCCCGCGGGATCGGTAAGACCTCGATTGCGAGGATTCTGGCTAAAACCATTCGCTGCCCGAACGTAAAATGGGACGGCACCTGGCTAAAGAACTGCGATGAATGCTCGAGCTGCCGTGAAATCTCTGCGGGGAACTCCGTCGATGTGATCGAGATTGATGGTGCGTCGAATAACGGCGTAGATGCCGTTCGTGAGATTCGTGAAAATGCGAAATTTCTCCCCTCCAGTGGGAGTCGTAAGATTTACATCATCGATGAAGTTCACATGCTGACGAACGCAGCATTTAACGCTCTTCTGAAAACACTTGAAGAACCGCCGGCGCATGTCCTCTTTATATTAGCGACGACTGAGCCCCATAAGATTCCAGGGACCATTCTTTCTCGCTGCCAGCGGTTTGATTTAAAACGGTTTACAGTCGCTCAGGTGGCTTCTCGCCTAGAAGAAGTCGCGAAAGCAGAAAAAATTTCAATCGAAGCGGGTGCTCTTTCTCTTCTCGCTCGAGCCGCAGATGGATCAATGCGGGACGCGCTCTCGCTCTTCGACCAGGTGATTGCGTTTGCGGGGATGAAAATTTCAACCGTGGCGGTTCGTGAGAGTATCGGACTCATCGAGGGCCAGTCCTTACTCTCTATTCTTCGCGGGATTTTTACTCGCGACGCTAAAACAGCGATCGAGGTTGTGAATGAGGCCTACAGCGCTGGACACGACTTAAAACTTCTTGCGAAGAGTCTTCTCGAATATCTCCACGCCGCTCTTTTACTGAAGGTTGGGATTGAGTCTTCTGGGCTCGAGCTTTCTACGGATGAGCTTACAGAGTTAAAAAAGATTACTGAACACCGTGAGCTTGAAGAAATTGAGCTTTTCTTCCAAGCGCTCCAAAACGGAATCGAGTGGATCTCGCGCTCTCCACAACCAAAACTTGTTCTCGAAGTTCTCATCATTAAATGCGCAACCGCAGAAGCGTTGGTTTCCATTTCAAACCCGGGCGGCAACAAATCCGGAAGCGGAATTGAAACCCCAAAGGCGAAAGCGCCTGGCGCACAGTCAGTCGGTTCGATTTTAAAAAACGTAAGTCCGACAAGCGCGGCACCATCCGCTGAAAACACAGGTCTCCCTAAAGCCTCTCTCCTTTTCGCAGGCTCATCCCCTATGGCGATGCGAAAAGCAGAAGGTGAATCTAAAGCCTCACCTCGTCCTGTGCCTACTGGTGTAAAAAGTTATGAAGGATTTATTTCTTTCATCCGGGGCTCACGTGCAGCGATGGCGAATGCGCTTGAGAATGCGATCTGCGAAAAATTCCCCGCGAGCGCGGAAGATGATTTTATCGTCGTTTTTTCTCCTCAGAACGCAAATCTTTACCAGGCACTCTTAACCAGTGTCGCCGCGATGAGTGAGATGCAAAAGTTTACCTCGGAATACCTGGGTTACATGAAGCGGCTTAGCGTTGAGGTGAAGGAAACGGGATTGCTCAGCTCCGCACAGAAACGTGAGCAAGATTTCGAATCTCGTGAAAAACTCGCACGAAATGCGGTTACGAATCACCCGCTGATTGCAGAGGCTCGCGCACTCTTCGGCGGAGAACTAGGACCGATCGAACTTCTGGGGGACCGGAAAGAATGATGAACGATAACGCGAAAAAGGATCCGGTTTCGAAACTCATTTTCGAACTTTCGAAACTCCCAGGTATCGGCGAAAAAACGGCAACCCGTTTAGCTTATTATATTCTAAAGCAAGATGAGACCTACGCGCGATCTCTAGCTGAAGCTTTAATCGCTGCGAAACAGAAGGTCGGGCTTTGTACTGTGTGCTTTACCTTCACCGATACGAATCCATGCAGAATTTGTGAAGATTCGAATCGCGATAGAGGCATGCTTTGTGTGATCGAGCGTCCGAGTGACATGAACTCGATCGAAATGGCGGGATCTTACCGCGGCAGCTATCATGTTCTTCACGGCGCGCTTTCACCACTCGATGGAATCGGGCCCGATGAATTAAAAATTCGTGAATTGCTTGATCGTCTACGTACTCCTTCCACACCCGTTCGCGAAGTCCTTCTAGCGATGAATCCGAGCGTCGAAGGCGACGCGACATCACTTTATTTAACTCGACTCATTCGCCCACTGGGCATTCGTGTGACTCAACTCGCTCACGGAATTCCGATGGGTGGACAGCTCGAGTACACCGATCGACAGACAATTGGTAAAGCGATCGAAAACCGAATGGAGATGCGTTAAGCCGTGAGTTTCATTAACTACTCCACGAAAGAAGTGAACTGCAAAATCGTTTACGTCGGCACCGGTCTCTGCGGGAAGACGACCAACGTTCAGTACGTTTACGAACAGACCGCGCAGGATCTTCGTGGAAAATTTTTCGCGGGCAACAGCGAAAATGAAAGAACACTTTTCTTTGACTTCCTGCCCCTTGGAGTCGGTGATGTTCGCGGCTATAAGACACGCTTTCATCTTTATACAATTCCGGGTCAGACCTTTTACGAGATCTCCCAGCAATTTATTTTAAAAGGTGTCGACGGTGTTGTGTTTGTCGTTGATAGCCAAGCGGAGCGAATGGAAGCAAACTTAGAGAGTTTCGAAATTTTAAACCGGAATCTAGAGCGCCAGGGTTACGACCCGAATAAGCTGCCGATCATTTTCCAATATAATAAGAGAGATCTTCCGACGGCCCTGCCGTTAAAAGAGCTCGAACAGACTTTCAATCCGAGTCGTAAACCGTCATTCGAGGCGGTAGCGAGTCGGGGGGAAGGCGTCATGGAGACGCTGCAATCGATCACCCAGTGGGTGATTAGGGAACTTAAAGGGGGAGAAAAACCATGAGAAAAGAAACTCTAAATCGGTTTAAGAAGATGTTCGTGGCGGAAAAGCAGAAGCTACTTTTTGCGGATAAAGTGATTCGCACAGAGTTTAGTGTGAACGCAGATGATCGTTTTGACGAAATCGACCAGGCGACCACGGATATGGAACAGTCGATGCGCATGCGTCTCTGTAATCGTGAAACCCTTTACTTAAAGAAAATTGACGACGCTCTTAAGCGGATCGAAGACGGTATTTTCGGACTCTGCGATATTTGCGAAGAAGATATCGGATTAAAGCGCCTCGAAGCGCGCCCGACGGCTAACCTCTGCGTCTCGTGCAAGGAAGACCAAGAACGCCGCGAAGTTCACACCGCTGCGGGGCTTGTTCATAAATCCCAGGGCGAAACCTTTTCAAGAAAGTTTGCGTAGTTTTATGACGAACTCTCATTCAAGTCGAATTCAACCGAGCACTTTCACTCTCACACTCGGCGTTTTAGTTTTATTATTTGGAATTTTCGTCTCGGTTACCACAGGTAGCTCCGTGGTTCTCTCCGTAGGAATTTCTCTCTTCGTCGCTGGTTTTATCGGATACATTTTTAAGAATGATGTTTTCGATATCACTCTCGGCGTGGTCGCTGCTTTAGGACTGATGTTTGGTGGACTTTATGTTTTCCAAACGAAATTCATGGCTCATGAACCTGCAGGGCACTCTGCGGGTGGGGCTCCGG
>JBGSHQ010000261.1:0-4536 GCA_041752095.1 Bdellovibrionia bacterium | reverse complement strand
AATCTTTTTTCAAATCCGATTCTTAGCTTTTTCATGTCGAATCTGGGCGCCTATACAGTCGATCGACAGAAGTCGAACCGCATCTATAAATCGATTCTTAAAAATTACTCGGTTCGCATTCTTCGTGAAGGAGTTCATTCTATCTTTTTCCCTGCGGGGGGGCGGGTTCGAAGTGGAGCCATAGAAAGTAAGTTAAAGCTCGGACTTCTCGGGACTGCGCTCGAAGCTCAGATAGAGAACCTTCAAGAGGGGAATCCGAATCCAAATATTTATATCGTCCCGATGACGACGAGTTACCATTTTGTGCTCGAGGCTTCGACGCTGATTGATGACCATCTTGCTGAAGCGGGAAAACACCGCTTTATTATTACAGACGATGAATCTTCCCAGTTTTCGAAAGTTTTAAACTTTTTCTGGCAACTTTTTAAGGGGCAGTCGGGAATGACGATTCGAGTGGGTCGGCCGCTCGATGTGTTTGGAAATTTTGTGGATGAAGAAGGGCGATCGATTGGGCCTAATGGAACCACGATTGATCCCACTCGTTGGCTCTCGAGTTACGGAAAATTAGGCGTCGAACCCGACCGGGACCGTGAGTACACTCGTGTGCTTGGAAATAAAATCGTCGAACGGTATCACGCCGAAAACACGGTGCTCACGTCTCATTTAGCGGCGTTCACTTTTTTCGAGTCACTTCGGGATCGTTATCCGGATTATGATCTTTACCGATTTCTTAGAATGTCGCTTTCGCAGAGAACTCTTCCTTGGGAGGAATTCTTAGGCGAAGCAGAAGTGATGCAAAAAAGAATCCTCGAAGCAGCGGATAAGAAAATGCTCTATGTCGCGCCAGAGTTAAGAACGAGTGACACGAAAACTTGGTTAAAAGATGGGATCCGGAATCTTGGGCTTTTCCATGGAAACGCAGTTCTGAAGCGTGGAGAAGGTGTTCTTTATTCGGAGGACATGAACCTCCTTTATTATTATCGAAATCGAATCACGGGGTATGGACTGAGCAAGCTTGCAGATCCCCGAAGACGTGCACCAGGAGCGCATGATGAAAAAGGATTTTTGGTCTAAATCGACCGTTGCTGTCATTGGTGGTGGGAGCTGGGGGACGGTGCTTGCTAAGCTCGTGGCGACCAACGCCGCTGATGTCCGTGTTTGGGTTCGAGATGAAGTCCAGGCTCGCGGAATGAATTCCACACGCTCGAACCCCGTTTATGTAAAAGAGATGGCTTTGCCGGGCAACGTTCGCACCTTCACCGATATCGAACGTGTTTTCGAAGGCGGTGTCCAAGCAGTCATCTGGGCACTTCCATCTAAAGCCTGCCGTGAAACCGCAAGGCGATTTGCTCCACTCTTCCGTGGCGATGAGATTGTGATTCATGCAACTAAAGGAATCGAAGAGGGAACGATGAAGCGAGTGTCGACGATGCTTGCAGAAGAGTTACCCGTTTCACGCATTGGAGTTTTATCGGGTCCGAACTTGGCAGGAGAAATTTCGAAAGATGAGCCTGCTGCGACAGTGGTTGCGAGTGAGTTTCGTGAAGTGGCTGATGCTGGCGTTTACCTCCTCACCACTCCTCGGTTCAGAGTTTATTCAGCCGATGATGTGATTGGGATTGAGTGGGCTGGAACTCTTAAAAATATTTACGCCATCGCGGCAGGCGCCTTAGATGCGCTCGAGTTTGGATGGAACACGCGCTCTCTTCTGATCACGCGGGGCTTAGCCGAGATGGTTCGGTTTGGGCTTGCGATGGGGGCTCAGGAGGCGACTTTCCTAGGTCTTGCGGGGGTGGGTGACCTTTTTGCCACCTGCTCCTCGCCCATGTCTCGGAACTACCGGGTGGGACGAAAATTGGCACTTGGAGAGCCTTTAGAGGCCATATTGGGTGAGTTAGGGGCCGTGGCGGAAGGTGTTAGAACTGCTCAGATTATTTCGACTTTTGCGCAGGAGCGAAAAATCCAAATGCCGATAACGCAGGGCGTATCTGAATTAATTCAAGGGAGTAGACCTGCTGGTGACGTTTTGCGTGCTTTAATGCAGCGCCCCCCAGCTGCCGATATCTCACTTGAAGTGAGTGAGTTCGATTTTAGAAATAACTAGGCGTGCTATTTCCCAATGATCCTGGCTTCTTGTCGATTATCTGACTCTATCACTCATCTAAAACCCATAAAAATGCAGCGCGTTAGAACGGTATATGCACTAAAGGCCCTGCAACCTAAAAGGGGGTTTTATGAAATTACTTATCGAAGTTTCGCTTTTTGTTTCTGCTCTTACGTTAGTGAGCGCGGAGGCTGCGTCGCTTGGTTTTGAAAGTCCTTTAGTCGTGGATGCTACTGGTAACTGGAAAGAGTACGTGTCGAGTATTGAAAAAGACCTTGGGGTCGACTCGCATTCGGATGTGAGCTGTCGAAAACATACGGGAGCTAATCTTCGCGAACTTTTCTTTGAACAGTTTCGTTACTACACGATGCAATCTCCTCATCGTGTTGGGAATGAGGAAGTAGCGCGATTTGCAAAAGTGCTCGGGATGACTCCTTATGAATCAAGCGGTGCTTCTGCCGCAATCACGGATATGAAGTTTCATGGAAGTGCTGAGACGTTTCGTCTTTTACGAGCTGACAATGTAGTGAAGGTTCCCGGAAAGCCGGGTACTCGTTCGTCGATTCCTTCGCTTGAAAAATTAATGAAACTAAAAACGATTAAGTTCGATCAGCAAACGAACTTCGGACTTCTCCAAATGTCTGCCGACCGTCTTATGATGAAGAGTACACGTGAATTAGCGCGTAAAATGATCACCGATTTAAAATCGCTTTACGCGACTCATCCTGAAGAGATGATTGAACGTTGTGGAACAAAACTCATGTTTAAGGACTCGGACGAGGAAATTCGTGCGGCGTTTGATGGAATCCAAGCCTGCGATGTCGGGTACACGACTGAAGAGAAGGTGAAGTGTTTCGGAAGATGGGCCGCACTCTGCCCGAGCTATAATATTACGCTCGCGCTAGTAACCACGCCTAAGTACTTTGCGACTCGGGATAAGGCTCCACTCTGCACAGAGGTTTTCGAACGGATTCGGATAAAATGATCCGGTTAAGCTAACTTCTTTTCAAATATCCTGGATGCCATTTTTGATGCCGTTTTATTGGCTCAGACGAACCCGAAACTCTTCCGGCCGTCAAAGTATTGATCATGACATAAGAAGTAATCGACCTATGCGATATTTGCCTAAAGTAACGGAGGTTTCATAGACGATATATAAAGGTGAAGATCTCTTTTACTCACAGGCTATTCCTTCTCGGAGTTTTACTCGCGTCTTTCTCCGCTTCGGGTGTAACCGAATATGGCCTAAGTGAAGTCGATCCCTGCTCGAAATGGCTCCGTTCGAGCGTAAGTGACATTCGTTTTAGCTTGAGTGAGAGCCGTTATGATACGTTCTATGATTTAGAACTGCACGTAAGTGGAAAATCTTTTAACTCGGATGAGATTGATGAAGTCGCTTCAATTAAGGTTAAAATTAATCCCGCCGACAAAGGATTTTCACTTCAGGTTGACGAGCTCATTGTAGAGTCGAATTTCCAGGGAAGGGGAATGCAAAGGGTCGCGTTCGAAGAGGTGCTTCGAATCAGCGAGGCTCGCGGAAAAAGGATCACGGAAATTTACGCCTCGGATCTTTCCCACACGAATTCGGCGGTATTCTTTTACTCGTTGGTGACTCGTTTACGTGCTGCACATCCGAAACAGGTAAAGACACGACTTAAACTTCCTCCACCGCCTAAACCGGCGATCGAGGAAGAATTACTTGAAAACACCGCAGAGTGGACGAAGTATTTCTATGATTGTTGCAGCGACTTTTTAGAATCCAATAGGAGCGTGGGCCGCAAGTATATTACCCAAGCTCTGAAAGATATTCCGGCGTATAAAGTTCGAAAGAAAATGGGATTTTCGAGGCTTCGCATCGATTCGGAGTCCATCTTTTCAGAGTATCCGCCGAATTTTTCGATGTTCAGGGATTAACTGAAAATAAATGTCCGCGAGGATAAGTAGGGTTATGCGAGAGTAAGCCCAGAATAACAGGTTGGGGTTCCGGACTTTCGGTCCAGAAATCGGAATGAGGATTACCTCGGCGGACTCTTTAATGCCGATTCGACTGAGAACGGCCTTTGCAATTAGGGATTTCGCCAAATCGAGCGGTGGTGATGGAATACCCTTCTTTTTCAAAGAAAGGAGGGCATCCCTATGAAAAATAACGTTTCCCCACGTTATCTACTTCTCGGGATCAGGCTCGAAAAACTAAAGCAGAGGACCTGGATCTTAACGATCTTTGCGAGACTGCTTCTTTTTCTAGCCCTTTTGTTCCGTCTTTACGGATAGTGGGGTGGCTCTGGGTACAGCGTAGCCGGAGACTCTCATGAAGAGAGCCGCTCGATTTGGTTTCCTCGCATTTGATTTGGAGTGCGGGGGTAGTTTCTGAAAAAAGGAACCTACGCATTGCTTCGTTCTGCGCAGAACGAAGCAATGCGTAGGTTCCTTTT
>JBGSHQ010000260.1:0-8574 GCA_041752095.1 Bdellovibrionia bacterium | reverse complement strand
CGTCTACCATTCCACCACTTCGGGACGATCTGAAAGTGTGTGTTCTTTATACCCGGCCAGATTCAGGAAACAAGATGAGGCTCGTACCTTAATCTAGAAAACGGGATTTCCATTCGGGTCGCGGTAGGATGCAGACCTCTTCTCGCCCAAACCATGAGTACCGGTTCCGAGCGACCCAGCGGTAGACCCAGTCCCCAAAAGTGCGTGGAATTATCCTGAAATAGCCGCATAAACTCCACGGGAAGCTTAACTTCGAGGCAATCCTGAGTACGGCTTCAGAGTGCGTGTAGACTTGCCCCTCCTCGATGAGAATGATGCTGTCGGAAGCGCCCGCGTTATTAACTCCGTGAGGCCCCTGAAGGGTTGCGAAGCGAAAGTATCCCTGTGGATCGCGAGGGAGTATAAAGCGAACTGCAGAGTCACAGAGGTGACAAACACCGTCATAGAGCACGATAGCGGTTTTAGTTTCCGAGTTCACCTCACGAGTTTACCGAAGAATGGTCCTTTCCACAGTAAGAATAGAGTGGTGAAATGAAAGGCACGATGAAATTACTGGTTTCCTTTTTAATCCTGAGCTCTTCGTTTGCAGCCCAGCCGCTTCAGAAAATCGAACTCACTACAGGATCCGTAACCGATAAGGAAGCGATGGCCTATTCGCGCGATCGCCTAACCGCTAAAGCGGGTACTCAAATCACTCTTGTTTTTAAAAACGCTTCAAGCACGAAAGGGACGATCAGTAACTTCGTTCTCGTTCGTCCGGGTAAAGCGCAGTCCGTGATTGATGCTTCTGTTTCTGTGGGTTCGGCTCATGGGTGGGTCGCTCCTTCTGGCGATGTGATCGTGAAGTCGAAACTCATCGATGCGGGCGAGACGGACACGCTCGAGTTTACCGCGCCTCTCGAGGTGGGAGATTATCCCTATGTTTCGACCGTTCCAGGTCACGCGACAATGCGCGGGATTTTAAAAGTTACGAAGTAAGATTAAAACCCGATCCCCGCACGAAGACCCCAGTGATTATCGTCCGCATCGAGTTGGTTTTCGCCGTAGCCGTGAAAAATCTGAATATAGAGTGGCATGAGAAAAATGCGTGAAGTACGTTTTTCTCGGTAGGTGAGTTCCTGGCCACCTTGGGTGATATCAACGCGACTCTTTCCGCCTGCATAGATTCTAAGGGTGAGTTCATTCACGTCGAAAAATGACTGAAATAAGCTACTACCCGAGATCAGGAGTTCCCAAACTCCGCGGTGTTCGAGCACAGATTCAGAACCGCTTTCGACCGTGATCGGATAAGCCGCTTTTATTGACCAAGACCATTTCTGATCTTTTCCGGTCATCGACTGCGTGTAGCGAAGATAAATCCGGTTCCACGATCTCGACTCGGCCCCGGATCTTCCATTCGATTCATGCTCGATCGCGCCGAGATCTAAAAGTCTGTAATCTTTTTCCGAAACCGTCATCCGGTAAAAAAAATCGGGATTATAATTAATGTCGCGAAAGGGGGAGGACGGAGTAAAGAGATCCCAAATCATGAGCTGTGAGTACCCGAAGTTGAGTGGGACTTCTCGAACGAGTTCCACTTTAAAGCTGATCTGTACTTTCGTTAAGGGTTTGCCCACGAGAAAAAATGTGGATTTATAGCGTTCGAGGTACGGAATGGGTTCGGAAGTTTCATTCGCTTTAGAAGTGTTTGATAAAAAAAAGACTAATAAAACTGCTAAAAACGAATAGGACATGCATGACCCTAAAACGAATCTTCACGTTTAGCTAGCCTCGTTATAGGGTCGGCCCAAATGAGTGCTAAACGCTTCTCGAAAGTAAATATCGAGATCAGTAATATCTGTAACCTTCAGTGCAGCTTCTGCCCTGAGGTTGTGCGCGAAAAGAAGATGATGGATCCGGGGGTTTTCTCGAAAATCATTTCTGAACTCGTGGGCCTTACCGACCAAGTCTGCCTCCACCTCATGGGCGACCCCCTCGTTCATCCGAAACTCGACGAATTCATTCGAATCTGTACTGACTTTAAAATGCCGATTTTTTTTGTCACAAACGGCACTCTTATCCGTGAGAAGCAGGCAGAGCTCCTTTTAAGTCCGATCATTCGGCAAGTAAATTTTTCACTCCATAGCTTTCCAGATAATTTTCCGGATACGGATCCGACTTCCTACTTAGAGAGAATTTTTTCTCTTACAGAACGCGCTTTCATCGAACGGCCGGATCTTTATCTCAATTACCGAATCTGGAATCTTCAGGAAACGCGTGGAACCGGTGCGCAGAACCGGGATCTACTCTCCAGGGTCGCGAAACGTTTCGGAGTCGAAATTTCACCCGATATCGATGTGACGAAACAGAAGAGTTTAAAGCTAAAGAACCGCCTTTATCTCCACTTCGATACGGAGTTTATTTGGCCGTCACTCGATCTCCCTGTGCTTGGATTGAAGGGGACCTGTTACGGACTTTCGAATCACTTCGGAATTCTTGCCGAAGGCACCGTGGTTCCGTGCTGTTTAGATAAGGAAGCTTCGATTCCGCTTGGACGGGTTCAGGATTCTTCCATCATGGAGATTTTAGAAAGCCCACGAGCAAAAAAGATCCTCCAAGGTTTCCGTGACCGGAAACTCGTGGAGGATCTTTGCCAAAGGTGCCAGTATATCGAACGGTTTAAATAAGTTTCTTCGGCGAGCGGCCGGTAATGAGTCCAACAAGACCACTGAGGACTGCAAGAATCAAGAAAACGTAGAGAAGAGTCTTTCCGATCTCCATCGAAATGCCTGCAAAATTATTCATACCTAATACTATTGCAATGAGTGCGAGAATAAAAAATCCGAGAGCAGCTCTAATCATAATGCCTTCTTTCATGTTCACATCGGGTGAACAGCTCATTATTAGGCTTATTTTCAGCAGAAGTATATCAACTACTGATGGATGCCCTTAAGAAAACCGTTCGTAAATTGGAAAAAAGATAGATACCGGTGAGACAAACTGTCCCAAAATCCAAAAGTGGAATTTATCTTTAATGGGCGGGAGTTGTAGAAGTAGAGTTGTCTTTTACCGACTGAGGCGTGCCACTCGCGTCGTCGAGTTGCTTAGTCTTTATGCCCGTGACGGAAGGGGGTGTCTGTGAAGAAGGATGCGGATTTGTGCATTTTTTATCCAAATAAAAGTAATTTGCGTAAGTACCGGATTCTGGAGTCGCTCCCTTGATTCCACAAAAGGGGCCCTTATTTCCCATTACATCTTTTACGATTCTTCCCTCGCGACATTTACCGATCGTATTATCCGATGTCTGAGTGGACCAACATTTCTCTTCTTTCTGATTTTTTTCTGAAGCTCCAGAGGGGAGTGAATAAAGTCCAAGAGTGGTAAGGATTAGGGTAAGAAAAAGTTTGCTAATGGTCATGGTCGTTTTCCTTTCGAACATCTGTTTAAAGTATGAATCGATCGCTCAGGTTTTACGAGAGGCAATATAATGACTGGAATTTCAATAACTTGCCCATTTTTGTGCGTTTAATAGTTGACTAAAATGGTATATTAATGATACTTTCCATCCCGGGTCGAATACCTAGGATTTGGATTGAAACGAATGATGATTCAGAAATGCCAGAAAAGTTCCCGAGGGAGTGTAATCGCATACGGATGGGTGGTGGCTGCGAGTATCGTTTCCTCCGCGAATGCGGCAGGCCCGATTCCTGGGGTGCTCCAATCCAGTTTTATTTCACCCAACCAGATCGAAGAGAGTTGCTCGATTCCCAGGACGCTTGATCTCGAAGTTTCGCGTGAGGCTCCGAAGCTGAGTTACCTCAGGGTTCGTCCCGAGGACGAATCGACAGTAAAAAAAATATGCCGTACGGATTTTTATGATTCACGTGAATCCACGCGTGAATCAGTGGCGTCAGTTACGTGCCCGAAACTGAGTAGTACGAATCCGTCGCTTATGATTCACGAACTCCCTTACGGGATGACGAGAGAGGATTTTATTCGTAACGAGTGCCCAAAACCGAAGCATCGAGTGGGAAAACTGATTTCGAAATTTAAGCAGTCGATATCCTGTAGTTATACACCGGCAATTCTGAGTTATCCGCGATTTGCTGAGATGCTAAAATCAGAGATTCAACTTCCATTTACCGCTTATCGATCAATGGATCGGCTTGAGCACTTTAAAATCGCTACCGAAGCTCAGGAACTCGCTAGACGATCTGCAGGAAATGATTCACTCATCGCCCAAACCTGGCGCTCACTCTACCGGGCAGATCTAAATCCAGCTGGAGCTGGAGCCAAACTTTTTCGAGATGGCGGGACCCAGATTTATGGTGGACTCATTCCCGAAATCAGTGATGAAGGAGTTTATTATGCAGCCAACGGCGCGACCCGAGGAGACCGTGTTGCTAATTTCCAGATGACACCTGCATTCCATGATGTCACTTCCCCATTGCCCATCGTGAGTTGGGGGATCTCGCGTCGTTTTTCACCTGAGGTCGCTCAGCGGCTTATCCTTCTTCGAGAGATGGGTGATCTTATTATTTTGGATACGCTTTTGAATCAGCAAGATCGTTTCGGAAATCTTAATTTTCGTAACTCTTATTTAAAAATTTCAGATGGGGGTTCCACCGTTTGGAGTCGCATTAAGACTCCAGGTTCAGTCCCCGTTCGTCGAATGCTTTTAGCCGATAATGACTGTGCAATCGCAAAAATAAACAGAATGTCTGCCGCTCACATTGCAGAACGCGTGACCCACCTTCATCCCGATTCATATTTAGCTCTTCAGAATATGAATCGAATGGCCGAACGAGGTATGCTTTCGTTTTATTTGAAAAACGAACTCCTTTTTACGGATGTCGATGTGAAGAGCGTTGAGTCGAATATCTCTATGCTGGCCCATCACTTTAAACAAAAGTGTCTGAATGGCAGTCTATATCTCGATGCAGATCTCGCACAGTGGTTAGGGAAAAAGACTGCTGTCGACTCTAAAACCCTTTGTCGATCCCTTTGAAACATTTTTAAATTACTTTAAAGGAAGGCAGTAACGCGATTGTTCTTCGGGCGTGAGTTTAAAATCTTCATAGGGAGTAAAGTCACGAACTTGCTGTCGTAATTTTTCAAAACTTGGATCTGTATTATTCCCATCCGTATTTAAGTCCCAGTACTGTACCGCAAGTGTTCCTGAAAATCCGCAAAACTGCCTCATTACATAAGCCGAGATGAGTCCTGATGCATGCCAGCCATTCCAGCAATGAAAATAGGCACTGGACGAGTCGGATGCGTGAATTTTTTTATCAATGATTTTTAAAAGTTCACGAATAGTATTCGGTTTATAAGGACTGATTTGGAGGTAATCGAGCGAAGCTTGTTGTCCCGTTTTCTCATTCACGCAGGAAACCCTTTTAGGTGCCGTATCAAACCCTTCGCTATACAAATATACAGCAGTATCGAAGCCCTGTTCACAGAGTGATCTTAAACCTCGATCGGGAAGCGGATTTCGATTGGGGCGAGATCCTTCACGGTTATATTTATTATTCGCTCCCCCACGGTAAAGAATGTTTGAAAGTACGGCACGAAAATTTCGCGTTCCATAAAGTTTTTCGTAGCCGTTTCCTCTATCGTCTACTCGCTTCACGTGGCTATTTGGGAGTCCAAAGCGATCCTCTGAGGTTATGATTTCAGAATTTATAAGGGGACTAACGGGTTTTCCACCACACCCGAGGCTGAGCGAGAAAAGGATAATTGCGAATCGATTCAGCCGAAATCTAAGTGAACTCTTCACGCACTTATTCTCTCGGTTTATAACTAATCTTCAATGACGGTTATTTGACGGACGCAAGCTGGCCTGTAGTACTTTTCCGAAAATGACTCTAATGCTTCTTCCTAGTCATCGGTTTTCTGACCTTTTGGTTTTCTTTCATCTCACGAATCTCGCTTGGAATCGGTTCACCCTTTAAGGTGTTTTCGATATTCTTCGGAATCTCTTCGATAATCGTTCCTACGTCACCAACACTTGGGCTTGAAAACTCTTTCTTTTCACCTTCAGTGAGTGCGGGTGGGAGTCCATCGGCTCTCACCGGAAAGGGTTCAGGCCAGAATCCGTTTCGGGGTGGCATAGTGTCTTTTGGGATGATTTTTAGCGTGCGAGCCGTTCGGACGATATCGATCCCGACAGAAAAAGTGAGATTATTATAGCGTTCAGCTTCGTCTAAACCAAATCCGATGTTTAAAAACCACGGGTTTACCTGGAGTGCGAACGTTCCATGAAGGCGATTCGGAGCTTCTTTGATTCGAGGTGTTTCGTAGTATGCGCCTACAGCTGTCGAAATTCTTACCCATTTATATTCGGCGATCATATAGGAAGCGCCCATGCGTGGCTGGAGCGTTAAATATTCGCCGACGGGTTTATTCTGATCTCGCAAGAGTGCTGAGTTAGAAGTTGTTCCGACAGTAGCGACCGAAAATCCGAGACTAAAATAACGATTGGGTATCCATCCCGTTCCAATAGTTAGAATCATGGGCGTTTTAATCGGCTGAGCGAAACCGGGAAGATCGTTTCCACCCGAGCGCGCCAGGCCATCGCCGATATCTTGGGGTGGTGTATAACTCATTCCGACTAAAAAATGGTTTCGTAAGTGGTAGATAGCTCCGAGCTTATATGAAAAATCAGTAGCGCTTGAATCCTCAGCGCCTGCCACGCGTGTCGCATGATCGATATTAAAGTTCAGTCCCAGGCTTAAACGTTTATTTAGAAATGACCGAGCGACAGAAAAACGAAGCTGTCTGATGGAAACTTCGTAGTCACTCGTGCGCCCCGTAGTTGGGCTCGTGTAGGATCCACCTTCGTAACTCGGGGTATAGTAGGTGATCGCATAACCCCAGTTTCCCGGAACGACTGCGAGTCCACCCTGTCGATTCATAATGGGTTTACTGTCACTCCCGTTTACAGTGCGGTCGCGCGTTTCGCTCGAATTAATCTGCGCAGAAACACTCCCCATGGTCATGGTGAGTCCTGCGGGATTCGTCTCCAGCGCACTTATACTTCCGGGGATAGCGACCGTAGCTCCAGCCATACCGATCGTTTCGTTATCGCCCTGAACCGTCGTACTGTAACCGCTGTAGGACTTCGTACGAGTCGAATAAGGGAAAGTGTCCGAATACGCCGATGTAATGAACGGCAGAGTCAGGGGTAGGAATAAGAGTCGACGCATGGCTACTCTTATTTTTCGGGAGTGGGAGCGGGTTTGCAAGCGTTGTCGGGAGTGTGGGCCTTTTCTTTTTGCCCGAAAAAGGAGAGATGTATTTCATGCGTACCGTTTCCATGTCGGTTGAAATTGAATTCCTGCTTTCATTCCTCGAAGAGGAGCTCGGTTCGTATGAAAACGTCAGAGTTCGACCGATTGCTCCGACTGGGACGATTCGAAGTATCGACCTTCCTCAGGATTACGACCCAGAGGCGAATACGCTGCATTCGACGCGTGGGGTGAAGGTCACGGCGAAAAGCCGGGATTACTTCTTCCCTGCCGAGTGGGTGACGAATGGAAATATGGCGCTCGTCCATCGCCAAGCCGCTGAAATCCGTGACTATTTAGGCTGAATAGGATTCTGGCCTGATTTCGGGTGCGCCGCATAAAATTACTCTGGAAATCCTGAAGGGCTCCGGTTAGGTTCCCCGCATGATTACAGTAGCAGGCGTCAGTCTGAATTACGGAAGCCACCGGCTTTTCGATGATGTGAATATTAAGTTTGTTCCGGGGAATTGTTACGGGCTGATCGGTGCAAACGGCGCTGGAAAGTCGACTTTCCTGAAAATACTTTCGGGCGAAAATTCTTCCTACACCGGATCAGTCTCGGTCACTCCGGGTGAACGAATTTCCTTTCTTCGTCAGGATCATTTTACGTTCGATGATGACGAAGTTTTAAAAGCCGTCATCATGGGTGAGCCCCGTTTAAATAAAATCATCGAAGAAAAAGATGCGCTCTACGCAAAGCCCGACTTTAGTGAAAAGGACGGCGACCGTGCGGGTGAACTCGAAGCGATTTTTGCAGAACTCCGCGGATGGGAAGCTGAGAGTGATGCAGCAGTTCTTCTCGCGGGTCTGGGAATCGGAACTGAGCTTCATACGAAGAAGATGCGAGAACTTCTCGACACCGATAAATTAAAAGTCCTGCTCGCTCAGGCGCTTTTCGGAAAACCCGATATTCTCCTCCTCGATGAACCGACGAACCATTTAGATTTAATCGCCATTCGTTGGTTAGAAGATTTTATTTCGAATTACGATAAAACGATTATTGTCGTCTCCCACGACCGCCACTTTCTAAACCAAGTCTGTACGCACATGGCCGACATCGACTTCAGTCGTATCCAGCTTTATGCCGGAAATTATGAATTTTGGTATGAATCGAGCCAACTTGCTTTAAAGCAGATGCAGGATAAGAAGAAAAAGACCGAGGATAAAGCCGAGGAGCTAAAAGCCTTCATCGCGCGGTTTAGTGCGAACGCTTCGAAATCCCGTCAAGCAACGTCTCGTCGCCGTCAGCTCGAAAAACTGACTCTCGAAGATATTAAACCCTCATCTCGGAAGTATCCGTTTGTTT
>JBGSHQ010000259.1:0-4172 GCA_041752095.1 Bdellovibrionia bacterium | reverse complement strand
GAATGAGTGAATAGAATATTCTCTCGAAAGGTAATCTCATTCGTTTCTATCTTACAGTCGACACTCACTCCTGAGAGTTCTCTGCAGAGATCAGCTTCTGCGCCACTGAAGGTAAAACCATCCAGGGCTGCTGCTCTCGGGATGAGCTTTAATCCAAATTTTTTTGCAAGATCGTAACCCAGGCCTGTGGCCCCGATTTTTGGAATAGAGAGACCGCCTAGGGCAATGACGAGTGATTCCGTTTTAAATGTTCCACCGTTCGTTTTGATCTCGAAACGGAGGGGGAGTTCATCATCTGATAACCGAGTCACTCCTTCGATCTTCGTTTCGAGAAGCCTATCGCATTTCGCGTCTGCGCACTCTTTTTCAAGCATACCGACTATCTCACGAGCCGATCCATCGCAGAACTGCTGGCCGAGTTTTTTCTCGTGATACGGGATTCCGTGTTTCTCGACGAGAGCGACAAAATCCTGAGGAGAGTAACGGGACATCGCCGACTTTGCGAAGTGGGGGTTTTCTGAAACATAATTTAAGGGAGTCGCGCCGAGATTCGTGAAATTACAGCGTCCGCCGCCTGAAATTAAAATTTTACCGCCAAGCTTCGCAGCGTGATCGATCAGAAGAGTGCGTCTGCCTCGATTTCCAGAATGAATAGCGCACATCATCCCAGCGCCACCGGCGCCTAAGATAATGACGTCGTAAATGGATTCGGGTTTATTCATTTATGGCGCCTCAAAACTAAAATGATAAAGAAGAGAAGGACAGAGAGGTGAATCGGCATCGGTTACCAAGTAAGCAGAACGCTTGCCTCCGAGTTCAGCTTTAATCCAAAGCCCTTCAGGTTTTGTGTCAATTTCGAGGAGTTGAAGTCTACCCACCTTGGGTGGCTGATCATCTGAAAGCAGAAGCTGACCCAGCATAGCGCCACAGAAAGCCCCATCTTCATATGCGTTTTCTGTTTCTTCTTTGACTGCGAGAAACCAAACATGCGCCGGGTTTTCAGGATCAGCCGCAAGGTCAGTGAATCCATATCCGTCAGGAAGTTCAGTCGAAAGATCGTGGATCGCAAGAACTTCATCCGCTTTTGTGAAAATGACGGCTTGGATTGATCCTGTCGTATTTCCTCTGTGAGCGAGAAGTGTTTTCTCACCTATACTGAGTGCGCCTTCTATGTTTAAGCCTACTATTTTTTCCCGGAGCTGTGAGTAGAGAGGGGTGAGTGAAAAAGTTTCAGGGGATCCGAGAGAATCGCCGCGTATGGGCATTGCGACTCCTTTATCCCTTTCGGAAGTAGAGCCCGACCCCAGAATAATCAGGCGTTCTTCAGAAATAAATAATGATTCAAAATCCGGTTTTACTTTTTTTCGTTCACGCTCGTCTTTCGGGAGTTCTCCGGATAACAGTGGAATGTGTGATTCATCGCCGTCTTTAGAAAAACGAGTCAGTGAAAGCGTATCGTCTGAAATGGCATAAAAGGTGTCATCGATCATCACGAGTCCACTGGCTGAAGTCGTCGTGAGTGAACGGATGCGGTTCGGTCTTATGATTTTAATATCAGACGTTTTCAAAACCGGGCCTCATTAACGATAAATCTGATTTCGCTTAAACTGACGATCGAGTTTGCCCTCATCGATTTGGGCAGGAACACCGCTGCCACTCCAGTGAGTCTTCTGGTGAGCGTGGTTTCTGATCTTCTGATATTCCACTTCCGTATCGATTAAGGCGTTAAATCCCTGGTCTGCCGACATGAATGCGAGTCTTAGAATCGTTTCATCACGGTCCATGCATTCTTTTACAGTTAAGGTTGTCTTTGCCTTTTTAATCAGTGGGACTTCTTTCCGCTGGGTCGTGAAAAAGACAAAAACGTTTTTTGCGCGCTCTAAAGTTTCCTCATAGTGGGTGAGTGCGGGCTGAACTTTTTCGTCGAAACAAAAACGGCAGTAAATCGCGTGGGTCAGTTCTACGGGAATCTTTGATTGAAGGGTAAAGCTCCCGTTTGGGGGGCATAGAACACAGTCCCTACAGAGTGGGTTTTCGCAAAGCTTACACTGGGTTTGGGCTGTCGGACTTCGACACGTTACGCAGATATTTTCCATGGGTAGCCCCTAGTATACTTGGTATTAAAGGGTTTTTCAGTAAAAGGTTAAGGGGGTTTAGCCCATGGCCCTTTATGCCGAAAAGTTAAGGCCTATGAATTTGACGATAAAATCACTCCTAGAAATGGTTTCGCTCACAGGGGCGACCGATCTCTATGTCATGACCGGAACGGTACCTACGATCCGATTCCGTGGTGAAATCGTGAAGTTAAATACGCCACCTCTAACCGCCCACACTGTTGAACAGATGGTTATTGCCCTTCTTCCTGATGATCAGAAAGTGAAGTTTGCGAAGCAGAAATTTTTAGAAGTCACACTCAATACCCCCCAGCTGGGTCGATTTAAGTTGGTCCTCTCGATTCAGCAAAACCGTCTTTCCATGTCCTTAACTGGGGTTCCGGGTGAGGGAACTCGTGAAATCTCGAAGTATACTATTCAATCGACGGCTCATGTTTCGGAGGCACCTCTTCTTTTTACGGATGATGAGGAAGACGAAGTGACCCAGGTCATGGACCTTCCGCTCGAAGTCACTCGGAATCGCGCAAGCTAACGCATCGCTTCTTCTCTCTGATTTCAGCTAATTACCACTAGTCCATCACCCCATTCTTCACTATGCTCTGGGCTCATGGTCCAAGAACTTTACGAGTGGATGCTCCTTTTCGGTCGCTGGCTTCACATCACTGTAGGCGTGACGTGGATAGGTACGTCGATCTTCTTCATGTGGCTCGACCGAACGTTGCAGGATTCGGATAACGAGGTTTGGATGGTGCATGGGGGTGGGTTCTACCAGGTAAAGAAACACCTGATGGGTCCTACGAAGGTCCCTGAAGTTCTTCACTGGTTTAAGTGGGAGTCGTACTGGACCTGGATGAGTGGTATTTTTCTACTCACAGCTATTTTCTATTCGGGTGGCGGAACCTTTCTTCTCGACTCAGCGGTTTCTGGAGTGACGTTTAGCCAAGCAATCGGTATCTCGGTCGGTTCGGTCGTTGTTTCCTGGCTTTTTTACGACTTTCTCTGGGAGCGAAAAACGACGGAGGAGTATCCCGTTGTCGGCCACTTTTTTACGCTGCTCTGGTTTGCAGGCATTTCCTATTTTCTCTGCCATACGCTGAGTGGGCGAGCGGCCTACATCCATATTGGCGGTATGCTCGGTACGTGGATGACCGCAAATGTTTTTCTTAGAATTATCCCGCGGCAATTACTGATGGTCGAAGCATCGAAGCGGGGCGAACCCGTGAATCAGGACTGGGGGAAAAACGCGAAGCACCGCTCAACTCACAATACCTATTTCACTCTCCCCGTGATCTTCATCATGCTGAGTAACCATTTTCCTTCGACTTATGGGAGTCGCTATAACTGGCTCATTCTGCTTTTACTGAGCGCAGGCGGTGCTACGATTCGTGAGTATTTCGTTTCACGTCTTCGGCATCCCGTCCGCGCGATGCTTTTCGGCGCCTTTGGTATCGCCATGCTTTTAGGCGTTGCGTATTCGGTGTCATACAAGCCGGCTAAAGCCGGCTCCTCTTCCGTTACCAAAGAAACAGAGTCACCCAAGCAGGAGAAAGTTGAAGCACCGAATAGCGCTGCTTTATCCCCAAGCATCAAAGGAGTCATCTCCTTCGAAGGGAATGTCCCCCGCGGTGAAAAACTAGCAATACCGCTCGCGTGCAATCCCGAACATAATGATGCTATTTATTCGAATGAAATCATCGTTACTGAGGGAAAACTTCAGAACGTACTTGTGCGAGTCATTCAGGGTCTAGAAGGGAAAACGATTCCGGATGCTCCTGAAACTTCAGTTCTTCTCGACCAGAAAAACTGCCAGTACGTACCGCGTGTGATCGCAGCACGAGTGGGGCAGAGAGTAGAAATCGTAAATAGTGATCCCACTTTTCATAATGTAAAATCGATCTCGAAGAATAACGACGAGTTTAACGACGCGATGCCGAGCCAGAATCAGCGTTTAACTAAAATTTTTACAAAGCCCGAATTCTTCATCCAAACGAAATGCAGTGTGCATCCTTGGATGCGTGCGACGATCGCTGTAATGGAGCATCCGTTTTTTGCTGTAAG
>JBGSHQ010000258.1:0-1982 GCA_041752095.1 Bdellovibrionia bacterium | reverse complement strand
CACTGTTCTTTTCGGACTTGAGCGGCATGAACTTATTAAAAACATTATCTATTTCACACCAACTCTTTTGTTGGTTCAAATTTTTATTCTCATGATTTTTGACAGGGAACTTAATCCTGTCGTTGGAATTAAAAGTCGCTGGATTCTTTACGCTGGAACCATTCTTGTTTTACTCACTCCAACGCTCGACCATATCCCGGGCTTATGGATCGGTATTCCCATTTTTGGTAACTTAGCGTTGACAGTTTTTGCATTTTTTATCTCGGTCGCGATCACTCAACAGAAGTTTTTAAATATCGGAAGTCTGGTTTCACGCTTTATCGTAATGATTCTGATATCCGTTTTACTCGCCGGTATTTACGCACTCATCGCTGCTTGGGCTAAAGATTTTGCTCTCTTTTTTCTAAATTCATTTATTACGACGTTCTTTTTGTTGAACCTGATTGACCCCATTCAGCGACTCGTTCGTTATACTTTAGATCACTTTGTAACGAGGCATTCAGCCGCTTTACGAGCCGAAATTTCGAAGACACTCCAGGAGTTTGCACTCGTGGTAAACCCAAAAGAATCTCTAACGATTTTTGAACGCTTTTTAACCCATACGCTCGAACCTCGTGGGATTGCTTTTTATGTACCTTCGACGGATCCGAAGTATTTAATGCGGGAGAGGGTTATCGGGGGGATGAATGTTCTTCGTGAAGCACCCGGTGAGCTTCCTAAAAATCATCCAATTTTCGATGCGCTAGCGAAGCCTAAAGTTTTACTCGACGAAATGCTCGATGCTGAAATCGAACGAATGGCAGGGCGAGAAGCAAAAGCGCGGATGATTTCATGGAGGGACGCGATTCGAAATCTCGGAGGGAATATTGTTATCCCATTTACGAAGGGTGGACGAATTTTCGGGCTCGCTATTCTCGATGTTCCGAATCCGCCTGAAGCATTCGGCGCAAACTGGTCGATTCTCCGTGAGCTAGAGCCTTTATCGGATCGCATCGCTGAATTACTGGAAAAATCTCCCGTATTCGAGCGAGAGCGCGAAGTCGAACGGCTTGCGACTTTAGGTGAAATGGCAGCGGGGCTTGCGCATGAAATTCGAAATCCCCTCGGCGCGATTAAGGGAGCAGCCCAATATCTCGATCCGAAAGCAAATCGCCCTGAAAGTCGTTTTTTAAGCGTGATCGTAGAAGAAGCAGATCGTTTAAATGCGGTCGTAACTCAGTTCCTCGATTACGCGAAACCTTCAGCTGTACAGGAGTATAAGGAAGTGGATCTAAACGCGCTCATCCAAAAGCTCGTGATGCTCCTATCGACGACAGCCCCTGAAGGTGTAGATCTCCGTCTGCAGTCTTCACTATTGAAAGCAAAAATTCGGTGCGCTCCGGAACAAATCCATCAGGTCCTACTGAATTTAATTCAGAACGCTTTTAAGGCGCTTCGGAAGTGGGAGGTACCTGCGAATCGGGGTGAAAAACGCGTAGTCGTTTCTCTCGATGCGTTCGAATCCACGGATCTTAGGTCCATGGTTCGTGTCACGGTTGAAGATAATGGACCCGGAATTCTTCGAGAAAATTTAGAGAAAATATTTATTCCATTTTTTACGACCGATCCTTCCGGTACAGGTTTGGGACTGCCGATTTGTAAAAAAATTATCCAAGCACATGGCGGTTCGATCGAGGTTCAGTCCGTCGTGGGAGTTTCTACTCAGTTTCGTGTGATCTTACCCCTGAGGGATGGCTTATGAAGGGTCGAGTTCTCGTATTAGACGATGAAAAAAATATGGGTATGGTTATTGGCGCCATGCTTGAAAGAGTAGGTTTCGAGGTCATTTGTCTTCATGATTCGAGTGAAGCGTTAGAGCTGATCGAGAATGAAGAGCTCGACGTGATTGTCACAGATCTCTATATGCCCGGAGCGGGGGGGATGGAGGTGCTTGCGCATTCGAAGCAACATCAGCCTCAGGTTCCTGTCGTGATGATCACCGC